>JAJTZC010000032.1:0-3730 GCA_032906705.1 Nitrososphaerales archaeon | reverse complement strand
GCTGAACTTCGAGGCTGCCAACGAGGACGCGGAGCGCATCCTAGCGGAGGCGTCTGCCGTGGCCGAGGCTCGGATGAAGGAGAAGTTCCCAGAAATACCGACCACACTACCATCTGCTGAAGCCGGATCCGAGGGAACCTCGTT
The DNA here is from genome assembly GCA_032906705.1 of Nitrososphaerales archaeon. Taxonomy (GTDB): domain Archaea; phylum Thermoproteota; class Nitrososphaeria; order Nitrososphaerales; family Gagatemarchaeaceae; genus DASPPF01. Next base: position 3,586 of record JAJTZC010000032.1, on the reverse strand, counting down.
CTAAGCGGGGATCCCTCTCCTATTGTTTTCAGTTTCGAACACGTCTCCCAGATCGCCGACTTGCGCTGCATTTACAGTTAATTGGAATTCAAGCGTTTCCCTCCGACCTGACTCCGATTCAATCGCTGAGGTACTTACAGGGGTACGCTTGGGGAGACGGGTGGATTCATAACAAGTTTGATCGATTCAAGGTTCATGTCTATGACCCGGCATTAGCTCTCGAGGTTCGCAAGATGATGAATCAAGTCAAACGCGAATTCGGACTCACGGGATGGGAAAGCGGACGGGTCGACAGGCTTACAGGCACTTACGAATGGCGTTTCGAGATAGGAAGATCATTCGCGGTGGAGAACCTAAACTTGCGCCTCATCTATTCAACCGAGGGTTCTCATTTTCTAGCAGGTTTGTGGGATGCTGACGGGGGTTGGAGTCCGCCCGATGAAAGTCATCCCCTAGGCCAGGCGAGACTTTGGGGAGGCTGGCACACTGTATACAGGGTCAAACATCTGATTCGGCACCGCTGGGATATCAGGACCGGAAGGATGTCCATTGCGACTCGAGCGGGGCACACAAGCAAAATTGGTGATTACGTAATAGTCACTCGGAAGAATGTATATGGAACTGGTGTTCTTGCAAGAAGCATGCGCACCTGGATTGACATTGTGGGTAACAAGATGATATTGAAGCGCCGAGACCTTGGGAAAGCCAATCCAACACTGAAATTCGTGCAAGATTGACTCTCATCACGAACAAACTATTCACCCCTTTGTAGCGATGATTTTGACTTGGCAAGTGAATATGGCGCAAGGCCCACTACACGTCCGTAATTGTCCGTGCGGCGGCCATTTCAGCTACTGGGGATAGGCAAGGAGGACAACGTGAAGCCTAAGATAGCGTCCACAATCAAGGAGATTGAGCTTCACCGGAGGGAACTCGAGAACCTGAGGGCGAAGGTAGACCAACGGCGGAAGGCGCTCTATGACACTACTTTGAAGGCGATGAAGGCCAAGGACAAATCGAAGGCGACGGTATACGCCAACGAGTGGGCCGAGCTTCGGAAGGTTGGGAAGGTGGTCTACGCCAGCGAGCTCGCACTCACGCAGGTCATTCTGAGACTCGAGAGCATCGTCGACGTGGGCGATGTGATGCTTCACCTCAGCCTGGCGTTCAAGGTGCTCCGCAAGGTGAACAAGACCATCCAAGGGCTGGTGCCCTCGCTGGACCAGGCATCATCGGAGATCACCAACACGCTCACAGAGACTATGGCCGAGATGAGCACCGTTTCGCCCACCCTGTCGCTGAACGTATCCACTGAGAGCGGGGAGGAGCTGGTCGAGCAGGCAAGAAGGTTTGCTGAACAGCAGGCGGAGGAGATGAAACGCTCGTTCGAAGTCTCGCCGCAGCGAATCCAAGAATCCACGGAGCCTCTGAGGAGGCGGGTCGCGCTCCTCGAGGGTGGAGATGAGGGGGACGAGGATGAAGCTGCGCTCGGCGTGCTCTACAAGGAAACGAAACCCCAAGAGGTCGAAGAGAGCGTCCTGCGTTACGCAGTCATCCACAACGGGAACGTGGACATCACGGACGCTTCCACGGTCCTGAAGCTGCCCTCTGACGAAGTCGAGCAGGCTATGCTGCACCTGCTCAACGACGGAAAGATGAAGGTCGGGCAGGAGGAGACGAGCGCGCAATGAGTTTAGTCGCTGCAAAGGAGCTGGAAGATGACGCCAAGCGGTACGCCAGCGAGGCGATCAGGCTCGACTCCCAGGGTGCCCACGGAATGGCCATCCAGATGTACCAGAGGGCCATATCGACGCTGGTGAAGCTGGTGCACCTCTACCCGGACTACAGGCTGAACAGGCAGTATACCGACAGGGCGATGGCCTACCAGGAACGGGTGAAGGCCATCCAGGCTGCCCACGGCCTCCTTCCGCGCGACCAGGATCAGGAGCGGGACTCGGGTCCCACTTTGATCGGGAGTCCCACGCCCGGGACAGGAGGAGGGGGCGCCGGCGCGCTGCAACAGGCACAGCAAACGAGGGCGTCATTCAACGACCTTGTGATCACAGAGAAGCCCGACGTAAAGTGGGACGACGTGGTTGGCCTCGAAGACTGCAAGGGAGCGATAAGGGAATCCATCGTGTTCCCATTCCTCAGGCCCGACCTCTTCAAGCTGGGCTGGCCACGGGGGATACTCGTCTACGGCCCGCCAGGATGCGGCAAGACAATGATTGCGGCCGCAACCGCGTCGGAGATTGACGGCTACTTCATCTCAGTGGACGCTGCCTCGATTATGAGCAAGTGGCTGGGCGAGGGCGAGAAGAACGTGGCAAAGCTCTTCGCAAGCGCGCGGAAGATGCTCGGCTCCAACAAGCCGGTGATAATCTTCGTGGACGAGATCGATTCCCTGCTGGGGATCAGGACCCAGGAGGTCGGGGGCGAGGCCAGGGTCAGGGACCAGTTCCTGCGTGAGACCGACGGGCTGATTGACAAGGGAAAGAACCTCCATCTCTACGTTATAGGGGCTACCAACAAGCCCTGGTCTCTCGACCCCCCGTTTCTTCGCCGGTTTTCAAAGAGAATCTACGTGCCTCTTCCGGACAACGAAGCAAGAATGTCCCAGTTCAGGAACTACACTGCCCCGCTCACCCTCGCCGAGGACGTAAATCTCGAGCTGCTTGCAAGGCTGAGCGAGGGATACTCTGGCAGCGACATCAAGGACATATGCCAGGGCGTCCAGCTTCTCGTAGTCAGGGAGCTCTTCGAGAGCGGCAAGGCGCTAGACAAGGAGACCCAGACAAGGCCCATCAACATCACAGACTTCAAGGGCGTCATGAGGGCCCGTCGGCCCAGCGTCTCCCCTGAGATGGTCAGGGCCTACACGCAGTGGGCTGCTAACTTCGCAGCACTCTGACCTTTAGACGAACGTTCCACATGGGTTCGTTAAGGCCATCCTCAAGCGTCCCTCAAAGCTAAATAGCGACGGCGCTCTGTTCGGAGGAGAGACTTGGCAGTCGACTTCGTGATAAAAAGAGCACCGGGATTCAGGGTGGCGACCAGGATTCTCAAAGGCACCTGGCCGGGTGACAAGGCGATGAAGAAAGAGTTCGCGAAGGTATCAGCATGGGCTAGGACGCACGATCTAATGACTGGATATTGGTTCTTCAGGGACCTCGACGGTCCGGAGACACCAATCAAGAAGCGGCGCTGGGAAGTTGGCATCCAGATAAGGAGCAGTAAGCCAGCTCGCGGCGAGAAGGGACTTTCGTGGAAGTTCTTTCCCCCGACGACGGTGGTCGCAGTCAGGTTCAGCCCCGACGCGGTTTCGCCAAGCCTCGTTTACTACGGGCTAGGTGGCTGGTTCTGGTGGCAAAAGAAGGAAAAGAAGTTCCGCATGGCTGGACCGATGCGGGAGGTCTATTCTGGCAATCCCTGGAAGAGCAAGAGGGCCTGGGCGAACACCGAGATTCAGGCTCCCGTGAAACGTCTCTCTCGCTAACCTATTAATCGACCGCGGTTCAGGGCAGCGCAGTTGCGAGAACTGCTCTCACCGGATGACCTGAAAGCAAGAATTGGAGAGAAGGTATCC
>JAJTZC010000031.1:0-15142 GCA_032906705.1 Nitrososphaerales archaeon | reverse complement strand
TCACTGAATGAACTACGTCCGCAACGCCGGAGCACTTGATAATTGCTGCGGGATACCTGTCAATCATTGCGTTGAAAATCTTGCGGGACTGCTCATAGCCGTCAGAGCCAGGAAAGAGAACAGCTCCTCTCATCAGAGATTGCAGCCGCTGCAATTTTGCTTCATCGAGAGTCTGTTGCAAGGCTAAGGCAGACCTGCTCCACGCCCAGCGGCATATTGCGAAGGCGCATTGGCCAAAAGAGGCCTCGTTCAGAATTTAAGCTTTGAGAGCCGATTCTTCAATCATTCTATGGACCTTGACGGAGCCAAATCATTCAATCGACAACTATTCGAATCCTTGGCAAGGTCAAGGGTTCGAGTCCTCTTTTTGTCCATATGTTTAGAAGGGGTCCCTTCCGGCCCATCTCAGATTACCCTATTCGTTCCTTCAGTTCAAGAACGACGTTAAGAAAGAGAAGCTCTTCAAAAAGGGTGTCCGGGCTTCTAGCCGCCGATTGAACTGTCCTGCGGGCCAGTGACTTCTTCAATCTGTCAAGCAGATCAAGAAGCTCATCTCGCTCTTCGCCCAGTCTTCCTCATGCCCCTGACGGCCCGCTCCACCATCCTTTCGAAGAGGTCCTCGTCCTGAAGAAGCTCGTGTAGCTTCTCCCTGTCCTCCTCGGTCAGCGGCCCTCCAAGACTCCTCATCTTGACCGTCTACAAGAGATTCCAGCCGGCCTAATAAATGCCGACGTCTGGGGGAGTTTGTGCCAAGGGTTCGTATTGGAAGTATCGGGATGTGCACAACCTGGGTTCCTTCCGGCCCACATCCTACAGGGTCAGAATTTCTCGGCCCGTTAAAGCGTCGCGGGCCCCTACTGTGCTCAGCGAGCGTGGTATGAGAAGGCGCGAGGAAGACCCGAGCCGTCATTACGCCTTCAATTCATCATAACTGCGGGGACTGATGGTTACATCAGAGTGTACCAAGGTTCGATTCTATTACCACGAACCCGATCCTGGAGGTCCCCATCTCCGCCGTGTTACCATTGATGATGGTCGTGCTGCTGATAGTTCTTCCATTCGTCAGGCTCAGGGTTAGCCCTCCTTCCCGCACGAAAAGTGGTCCGAAGCCTGCTGGTATCCCGTCTCACCGAAGGTTGCAGACGGCCTTGTCGTAGCTACTCGAGATTTCGACCCCTACGCCTCGAGAAGAACTCGACCCCATGAATTTTTAGGGCGTCTAGGAGATCTCGTCAGGTTTCCTGATGACTAGCTTAGCACATTGGGCGAGATTGCTGTCTCCTGCCCTCCTCGTCTTTGCAGCCACCATGATAGTATCCCTTGCGAGCGATACCAGTTATGCAGTTTTCCTTGCGCCCTCTCCGGCAATCATTCCAGTTAGATTCATGCTCATGACACTAATCCTTCTTGTCCAACTGCCATTGGTTCCGAGGATTATCTCGGTAATCTGGAAGCAAGCCACAAGTAGGCTGTTCCTTGGTGAGTTCGTAAAGAGGTCAAGCAGTAGAGCAAGCGATTACTCTCGCACGACGAACATGTCCATAGTCTGGCTCGTGAGGCCCCTCCAGGGAATCGGACTCGGGATGATATTTGCCGTGAGGCTTCTGAACATATTCGAGCTGTCGTCGTCAGAGGGAGCCTCCATCAGTGTGTTCATCCTGCGTCCTGTCTTCTTTGTCGTCAGCAGTGCATTGGTGGCGCTTCTCCTTTCAGTGGTCTGGACACTCGACGATCTAGGCATCAGAATCTACAACGCCAAGACGGGCGAGGTGCGGATGGCAGGGGCCAGCGTCGGTACTATATTGCCAATCCTCTTCGGGGCTCTTGGGATATACGGCCTCTTCCAAAGTAGTGGAGGTATTGCTTCGGGCGCCTTAATCTTCGTTGGTATTGCGATGGTTCTCTATCCTCCATTTTCCATCTTCGCGGTAGTCCACAAGAAGTTCGTGGCCAGACACTTTGTTAGATTATCGTCGAAGACTGACAAGTTTCGGCAAGTAGAGACGGAAATACGCTAGGGCCTCATTCAGATTCGAGAGGTCCATCGTGGCTGGAACAATATGGATTCTACATAGGTAGGGCAGCACCGGCTAAGGTCCGGCTTGGACTAGGCCAGCCACGCGAGTTGCTATCTCGTCCCTGATCCTTCTGACCTCTTGAATCGATTTTCCCTTCGTGTCTTCCAAGTCCCAGTCAATCAGCTTCTTCTGCATCATTGCGAGCATCGGCTTCGGGCAGACAGAGTCGACCGAGCAGCCCATTGTGACCACCAACCTCGCGGCTTCGATCATTTCCATTGTGAGCATCTTCGGCTTATTGGCCGAGAGGTCATATCCCTTCTCACGCATCACCTCGACGACGACGGGATTCAGCGCCTTTGCCGGGACGGTCCCCGCACTCATCGCTTCCAGGCCAAGCCCCTTGGCGAAGGCTTCTGCCATCTGGCTCCTTCCGGCGTTCTGGATGCAAACAAACAGCAGGAGACCTTGGTCTCCTCCCATGCCCTCTCAGCATCTCCACTAGTATTAACAGTGCTCGGGGCCCTCCGACCTTTTCCCCCACCTCGTCGAGCCTTTCTGAGCCCGCAACGCGATGATATGTCTCTACGCGGGCCAAGTTGATGCCGCTACGCGTAAATACGGGAATCCGAGGCGCTTTCAAGTAGGCCCAGATGAACCGATTTGTCTCGCCTTCTCGCGTTCGTGGACATCTTCGTAGAGTCGCCACTGATGGACGACGTAGTGGAATCGCTTAAGCAGCTTCCGAACCTGGAAGAACTGTACGAGGTCACTGGGGAATTCGACATCGTCTCCTTGGTCTCCGCCGAAGACATAGACGAATTCAGGGACGTCCTGAAGAACAGGATCATGAAGATCAAGGGCGTAAAGAGTACTGTCTCTTCTGTCGTGCTCCATACTCACAAGGGGCCACGATACAACGGCGAAGCGAAACCCGTCCGCGCCCAGCGACGGTAGGGCCGGTTCCGCTTGACGGAAATCGAGGGACGCTATGGAAACTAGGGGTTTGAACGATCTTGATAGACCTGGAACAATCGGTAATCGTAATTCTGCTTCTAGCGGTCACGCTTGCCCTGGCTAGGGCCTTCGCTCCGTACATCGCAGGGATCTTCACCAGAGCTCCCAGCAGACTGGACAGGATCCTGAACCCCGTCGAGAACCTTACCTACAGGATTCTAGGCGTGAACCCTGCCCACGGAATGGGCTGGAGGGAGTATCTACTCGCTGGGCTGTTTCTCAATTTGCTCCAGATGGTCATTGCGTTCACGATTCTGGTCTCCCAGGGTCTCCTGCCACTGAACCCCCAGGGTTTTCCCGGGATGAGCTGGGACCTCGCTTTGAACACGGTCGTCTCCTTCGCGACCAACACCAACCTCCAGCACTACAACGGCGAGACGACCCTGTCCTACCTCAGCCAGATGACCGCGATCCAGTTCCTGCAATTCACGTCCGCAACAACAGGCATCTGCATGGGGGTCGCCATGGTCCGAGGCTTCATCGTCGGATCGAAGGACTTGGGGAACTTCTACCTAGACTTCGTCCGGAGCTTGACTCGGCTGATGATTCCTTTATGCACGATAGCCGCCCTGGTACTGGTCTCGCTGGGAATCCCTCAGAGCCTCAACGGTTATTCGACCGTGACCACCATCGAGGGGGCCACCCAGTCGATCCTGGTCGGGCCCGTAGCCTCGCTCGTTTCAATAATGCAACTCGGCACCAACGGAGGCGGCTACTACGGAGCCAACTCCGCTTACCCGTTCCAGAATCCGACTCCTATCACTGACATAGTCCAAATCTTCCTGATGCTCCTCCTTCCCACCGCCCTCGTCTTCGTCTTCGGGCATCTGCTCGGGAAGAAGAGGGAGTACAGGCCGATCCTTATCGCGTCTTACGCCCTGTTCGCAATCGACCTCGCGATAGGCTTCATCCCGGCAACACCACTCGGGCCGGGGATCGAGACCAGGTTCGGCGGATTCTTCTCCGCCTTCTGGACCATCGTGACCACGGCGGTGACCACCGGCTCGGTGAACGCCTCCCTCTCGGCGATGCATCCTCTCACCATACTCTCGGCTTTCATGGGGATGCTGATTCAGGCCACTCCAGGAGGGAAGGGAGTCGGGCTGATGTACATGATCATGTTCATCGTGATAACTGTCTTCGTCGTAGGGCTGATGTCGGGAAGGACTCCAGAGTACCTCGGCATCAAAGTCACACCCAGGGACGTGAAACTCGTGATGGTCGCCTTCCTGATACATCCGTTGATTATCCTCATTCCGACAATAGCTGCCTACGCGTCTGGGGCTGCGGCTGCGATCGGCGTGAGCGGAAACTCGATCGGTTTCACCGAGATCTTATACGAGTTCACGACATCAGCTGCCAACAACGGATCAGACTTCCTAGGAGCCGCAGCCAACACTCCATTCTTCAACCTCTCGACCGCGGCGGTCATCTTCATCGGTCGGTATGCATCCATAACGATTCTGCTCGCCCTCGCGGGCTCGATGATCGGAAGGAAGAGAAGCGCCGAAGTCGGATTGAAGACAGACAGTCTGACCTTCTCAGCGGTCCTCGTCGGGAGCATCCTCGTGCTTGTGGTGCTGACTTTCTTCCCCTTCCTGGCCCTCGGCCCCATCCTTTCTTACTTCCAAGGGAACGTGAGTGGATTTGGCTAGCCAAAAGGCTCCTGCCGCAGGCGGAGGCCTTACCATCCATCCGCGTGCGTCGGTCTTCTCTGGACGCGTCTTGCTAGACTCCCTTCTGAGGCTCAGCCCTCTCGCGCTAGTCGCCAACCCAATCATGCTGCTCGTGGAAGCGACATTCTTCATAGTCGCGGGTATGGCCGTGTACCCTCAAGCCTTCGTGCCACTTGCGAACGCTGGAGACGTGGTCTTCTACGTTGAGGTCGCGATCATCCTGCTGGTCACCGTCTGGTTCAGCACACTCTCCGACGCGCTCGCTGAACAGCAGGCAAAGAATACCGCCAGCAGCCTGCGAAGAATGGAGAGTGAGGTGATGGCGAAGAAGGTAATCAGACAGGAGTGGTCCCGCACTCTCGTCCCAATCCCCTCGACCAAACTGCAGAGGGGAGACGTGGTGCAGATCGACAAAGGAGAGCTCGTCCCAGCCGACGCAGAGGTCCTAGAGGGGATGGCGATGGTCGACGAATCGCTCGTTACCGGGGAGTCGATGCCTGTCCGAAAGGCTCCGGGAGACACGCTCATCGGCGGCTCCGTAGTGACGAGCGACGCCCTGACAGCCAGGGTCTCGGTGAACCCTTCAGAGTCTTACATCAGCCAGATGATCAAGTTGGTGGAGGCCTCGAAGAGGCCCAGGACGCCGAACGAGCGGGCTGTCACGATAGTGCTTCTCGGGCTGACGGCGATTTTCACAACAATCGTGCTCTCTCTAATCGGGTTCTCTGTGACCCTCGGCTTGGGAGGAGACCTCTCGGTCCTGATAGCCCTCTACGTGTGTCTCCTGCCGACCACAATCGGGGCGCTACTCCCAGCCATTGGGTTGTCAGGAGTGACACGCCTCTATCAGAGGAGAATCGTCGCGAAGTCGGGCAAGGCGATAGAGACCGCGGGCGACGCTGACGTGATTCTGCTCGACAAGACAGGCACGATAACGGTGGGCAACAGGCAAGCTGTCGAATTCATCCCCTTCACGGGCCATTCGGAGAGGGATGTTGGCGAAGCGGCCTTCCTCTGCTCGTGGCACGACGACACACCGGAGGGGCGGAGCATAGTCAAGCTCGCCTACGAGACCGGGGCGATTCCCAGAGAGCTGAATTCCCTGGCGCTTGCAAAGGTCTCCGAGTTCTCAGCGACAACCCGCACTAGCGGTGTCCAGCTCATCGCCGCCGGCGCCTTTTCTTTGCCCAAGGGCGGCAAAGGTCTCGAGCAGAGAGAGAGGTTCAGCAGGAAACTTGCAGACAGTGTAAGCGGAACCTCCGGCGGCGTGGAGATGAACATAATCAAGGGCGCCCCTGACGCAATCATGGCAATCGCCACCTCGCTCCCCGGCAACTTCGAGGCCGTGGCGCAAGACATCGCCTCGGCAGGGGACACTCCCATCGCGCTGGTCAAAGACGGCGAGGCGATAGGGATGGTCAGGCTCAGGGACGCCCTGAAGCCCGACGTAAAGGAGAAGGTCAATGCAGTCAAACTGATGGGCATCAGGCCAGTGATGATCACCGGCGACCAGCCGCTGACGGCGAAAAGCATCGCGGGCGAAGTGGGAATCGATGAGTACGTCCCCCAGGCGAAACCCGCCGACAAGTTCGCAATCGTGCAGAGAGAACAGGCGCAGGGCAGGGTCGTGGCCATGATAGGAGACGGCACGAACGACGCGCCCGCGCTGGCCGCGGCCGACGTGGGATTGGCCATGAACTCGGGCACAGAGCCTGCAAAGGAAGCAGCGAACATGGTCGACCTGGAATCGAACCCGGCCAAGATCATCGACGCGGTGATGCTCGGGAAGCAGCTCCTGATGACCCGTGGGGCCGTCACTACATTCAGCATTGCCAACGACGTTGCGAAGTACTTCGCCATAGTGCCAGTGCTGTTCGCCTCGGCTCTGCCCGAGCTGCATAGCCTCAATATCCTCGGATTGGGCCTGCACACAGCCGTGCTCTCCGCCCTGATCTTCAACGTTGCGATCATACCGCTGCTGATTCCGCTCGCGATGAGGGGCGTCAAGTTCAGGCCGTCTGAAACGATGGCGCTCTTCCTGCGCAATGCGCTCGTCTACGGGGGCGGAGGCGTCCTCGCCCCATTCGTGGGCATCAAGGCGATAGACATCGTGCTGTCGCTGTTCAGGATATAGGTGGGTAGAGAGTGAACACTGAAAAGAAAGCGTCTGGAAAGGGATTCCGCCCAGCGGTGGGGCTGGCTCTGCTTTCGCTACTGGTCTGCGGGCTCTTCTACCCCCTCCTGATAACAGGGGTTGCTCAGGTTCTTTTCCCGTATCAGGCCAACGGCGAGATGGTACAGTTGGGGGGCAGGACCATCGGCTCCAACTTTATCGCCCAGGCATTCAGCCAGCCCATCTTCTTCCACCCACGGAACAGTTCAGCCTCCGGGGTGGACCCTGACATCACGGTCCAGGACGCATACTCACAAGTTGCGCGAATCAGCCGTGCCACTGGCATTCCTGCCGATTCGCTTGAGTCAATGATTAGACAGAATACAGATCGAGTATCTGTCGCGCTCGAGGTCACCCTAGTGAACGTTCTAAGTTTGAACCTTCTGTTAATCGACACCTATCCATCCGTTTACGAGAACTATCGTTGACCTGTCATGTCTTTGAGGCTTGTCATTCAGGCCTGAATTTGAAATTAGCAGGTGCCGGTCGAACACCCCCAATTGCAAGGGCGGCTGAATTGTCGGCCACTGCGCAGACTGGAGTGCGGTCAATTCTGCAAGGAAAGGCTGCGAACCTACCCCTAGGCCCCCAGAGGGGGGCTCCTCTCGCTATCCATGAACCAGGCTGATCGATACATACACCACCGACGCCACGAGGGCAGAAGCGGGGATAGTTATGAGCCAGGCCCAGATAATCCTCCTGGCTATCCCCCACTTTACCATTGACGCGCCCATGGTAATGCCTGACCCCAATACCCCGCCGCTCACAACATGAGTCGTGCTGACAGGAATCCCGCCGAGGGAAGACGCGATGATTGTCGCTGCCGCGGCGGTCTCGATTGAGAACCCGTGCACAGGGTCGAGCTTCGTCATCCTGAAACCTAGGGTTCTCACGATCCTCCACCCCCCGAAGAAAGTGCCGAGGGCGATGGCGGAGTGTGCCATAAGGACCACCCAGAGTGGAACTACGAAACTCGAGAGGTTCCCAGTTGAGACGAGTAACGCTGTGACCACACCCATCGTCTTCTGGGCATCGTTGGTGCCGTGGCTCAGACTTACCAGGCTTGAAGAGACCAGTTGAAGCCTTCTGAAGTATCGGTTTATAGTGTGCGAGGACCTCCTGAAGAACAGCCTAATCATCACAACCATGATTGTAAAAGCCACGAAGAAGCCGATAAGCGGCGAGACAACCATGAAGATTACCGTCGTGTTAAGCCCAGTGAAGAGAAGCGCTCCGACCCCAGCCTTTGTTATCGCCGCACCGACAAGACCTCCAATCAGCGCGTGGGACGAACTCGTCGGCAGTCCCGCCAACCACGTAATGATGCCCCAGAAGAGTGCGCCAACTAGCGCAGCAAGGACGACATACTGATCAACGACGCCCGGTCTCACCAAGCCAGCGCCTATGGTCTTCGCGACTGCGACGCCAAACACGAGGAATGCGATGAAGTTGAAGACGGCTGCAAATGAGACAGCCGCCAAAGGTGAGAGAACGCGCGTCGATACCACTGTCGAGATGGAGTTTGCGGCGTCGTGGAAGCCGTTCATGAAATCAAAGCCGTATGCGACTGCGATGATCCCGATGACGTATGGCTCGAGCAAGCAGGCACCCTCACGTGTGCTTGATAAGGACGTCGCGTAAGACGAACCCGACATCCTCGCACTTGTCTGTCACAATTTCCAGGTGCTCGTAAATCTCTTTGAGCTTGAGTATGTTGATTACGTCCTCCCCCTTGAACAGGGCCGCGACGGAGTCGTTGAGCAGGACATCGGCTTCGTTTTCGAGTCTGTCTACCTCGATGAGACTTCGGTCAATCTCAGTCTTGTTCACCTTCCTCATTGAGAGGAATGCATTATGAACCTGCTCTACCGACGCCAGAACAACTTTTGCGAACCTCAGCATGGAATCAGTGGGCGCTTTGATCTCGTAAAGGACAATCCGGTTCATGACTGCATCCATGAAGTCGAGGACGTCGTCGTAGAGAGAAGCGAGCTTAGTAAGGTCTTCCTGGTCTATGGGGGTGATGAAGCTCCTGTTCACCCTCTCGTAAATCTCGTGGACTATTTCGTCGCCGGCGTGCTCAATATCCTTCATCTCTTTGCGCCGCTCTTCCATGTTCTCGAAAGATTTGATCGCTTGAGCCAACTTCTGAGCACCCTTCAATACGTTGGCTGATTCCCCTTCTAAGATATCAAAGAAAGCCTTGTCTTGCGGGATAATCCACTCTTTGAAACCCATCTTCGAGAAAACGGTTCAAAGTAAGGGATATTATGTTTTCGTTGTCAAACATTCAGAGGAAGCTCCTCGGCAATGATATGGAGAGTAGTAGAATCCGAGGCGTACGCTCACCCCCCGCGTTGGGCCATTTGGCACCCCGACAGGAACGCAGACCACGCAAGCACAAGAGAGTCGATGGGCCAAATCGTGACCAAGCCAGAGCCAGCCGTCTTACAGCACGATAACTTTGGTAGTCTCCTCGCTCGGGAGGATCAAAACCGCGTCTCCGACGGAGACCTTGACTCCGCCCCGGTCTGGACCGACCCCATAGAGCCTGGCGTCAGCCCTCCTGGTTATCGAAATCTCGACTTTGGTTCCCCACGGGACGGCGCACCGAAGCGGATGCTCCTTCGTGCCCGACCGAGAGGTGAACGTCGGGATGATGTGGCAGATTCCAATCTGGTCCTCCCTCAGCATGGAGTGACCGGCCACGTCTAGCCCGTCTCCCCGGATTTTGTCGGGGTACGAGTAGTATCCGGTCGAGCCCGCGGCGGTTGTCACAACCACCCCGTCTCCGATTGCGACATCTTCGAAGCTCCTTACGTCCGACACCTTGACGCTGTACCTGATGCAGTTGCTTTCAGCTCCCCTCTGCAGATACACATCCGTGAAGGTCCTTCCCAGACTTCGCCCGTTCTTCATCACCTCCAGCCGCTTGCTCTGCCTCACCTTATACTGACCCGAGGCGAGACTCGAAAGGGCCCTCGGAAGCTCGTCGACGAATGCGGAGGCAAGAAATGCCCGTGAACCAGTCGCGGATTCGGACCTCACGCCCACGAACAGGAGCGGAATCGTCTCGGTGCTTCCGAACCTCCCGAAGACGCCGTCCCCGCCAACCACAAGGCCAACGTCTGCCTTCTTGGATGCCAACTCCAATCCGGACTCCCGTACGGTCTTCTCCAAGCGCTCTAGCGGCACCTTCGGAACCTCGTCGTCAAGGAGGATTTTGACCTTCAAGCTTTCAACGCTCCCTGCCGCCCATGAATTCCAGCATCGACCCCTCCTCGCTCTTCTTCCCGCCTTTGTCTAGGAAACGCTTGGCCTTCTCGCCTGCTTCGTCCTGCTCCGGCCGCGACATCCCAAGCATGCCCATCATCTTTAGCGAGTTCTCCACGGCGAACCCTCTGAAGTGGTTGTTGAAGTATCCGTACGTCTTCTTCACCCTGCCGGCGACCTCCTTGACCTTGGGCGTCCAGCTTGAGAGCTCTCGCTCTGTATACCTGTAGTTGTACCACGGGCGCTGGCCCCTGCCGTGCCACCTGATGAACGCGAAGTCGGCGGTGACGATGGTCTCGGGCGGGAGCAAAGGCTCGTCGACAATCACATTGGCAACGTTCCGCTCTCTAAGCAGCGACCAGACCTCCTCCCTCAGCCACGACGGATGGCGGAACTCGACCGCGAACTTCACATCGTCTGGCAGGACCTCGAGGAAGCTCCTCAGCTTGCCGAAGTCGGTGCCATACGAGAAGCTCGGCGGTAGCTGAATGAGCAAAGGGCCCAGCTTCCCACTCGACATGAGAGGTTTCATCAGGCTCAGGAACCTGACCATTTCCGCCTCCGCCCCCCTCTTCAGCTCCAGCTTCTTTTCGTGAGTGATCGTCCTCGGCAGCTTCGCCGAGAAGACGAAATCCTCTGGCGAGTAGCGCGTCCATCCGAGGACCAGACCCTTCGAAGGGAATGCGTAGAATGTGGAATCAATCTCGGCGGTGTCGTATATCTTCGAATAGAAGGAGAGCTTGTTCGTGGATGAGCTGGGGTAAAAGACTCCGACCCACTCGGCGTATGACCAGCCAGATGTGCCGATTCGAATCTCAGACACGGTTCGAGGTTTCCGACTCGGTTCCGATTTAAGGTGATGGGTGAAAGGCGCGAAGTTCTTCGCTGCCCCAGGCCACGAGCGAGACGCTCCTCGGCAGTTCCCTCTTCTGGCCCAGGGTCGCGCGCATAACCCCCACAATCTGGGTGTTTACCGAGTCAGGCATGTCCCAGGTTATCGAGTGAAGTTTCGCCGCGTATTCGTCGCACAACTCCGCGGGGTCGAAGACCTCAGTGTACTCGACGAGCACGCGGTTCAGGGAGGGCCTGACCATGCCAACCAGGTCCCGCTCCCCATGCTTGAGCCCACGCACCGCGAATCCCTTCTTCTCCCTCAGCTCGGCGTAGAGGTCCCTCGGATGGGATCCTTGGACGTCTTCTACCAATGTCAGCAGGCCTTTCCGCGAGACTCTGGCCATCTCCTCGAGCGTGGCCTTCCAGTCATTCACCAGATGGATGAAATGAACCGCCAGGACGTAATCAAAAGACTTCGCCACGAAGGGGACCGACTCGGAAGCTGCCAGCACCAGATCCCCTGCGCCCTTGTCCCGCGCCCGCACGATCATATCACGCGAGACGTCGAGGCCCAATACCACTACGCCTGCTTTGGCGAGTGGTGCCGCGAACCTGCCCGTCCCTACTCCGAAATCGACCACGCTCGAACGCCCGATGAATACGACGAGTTGATCGACCAGTTTGGACATCACGTCTGGCCTTAGAGACCTGGTAGCATCGTAGATGTCAGCGACCCTGTCGAAACCCGGCATCGACGCGGCGGGCCGCCACCCGTTATGTAAGGAAGACGGAATTCAGAAGGCTGGCGTCCAACCCGGCTTCGCGGACCAGCTGGCGACGGCGTCGTGAGCGTGGATGGACTCGAAGCAGCGCCCTCCGACGAAGAGAGCGTTGGGGAACCTCTTCACGCACTCGCGCACGAGGTCCTCGGCGAACCTGGGGTTGGCCTGGGCTTCGAGTATCTTCTTAGCCTCCTCCACCCTCTTCAACTCTTCTCTCGGGGTTGCAGAGAAGCACTCCGAGATCTTCTCAACTGTCAGCGGGGCGTCGAGCGGCGCCCTGCTCTTCGTTACCAGCGAGATCTCGGCCCTCTGCATGTGCCCCATTCCAATCATCTTCTTGCTGCAAGGGCAGGCGGTCATGCCCTGAACTGCGAACTGGTATGTGATGGCTCCCCTCTCTGTCGCCCTCACTGCTACCTTCGCGAACTGGTCATCGAAGGGCAGCTCGTAAGCACAGGTCACTTCGGAGCCCGGCTGAGTCTTGTTCACCTCCACACAAATCCAACGCAGCCATTCCTCCATGCTCTTGGACTTGCGACCGTTCGCTGCCTTCACGAGCCTGCTCATGTGCACACCCCTGTGAAGCCCGGTGGAGGTCTGAATCGAAAGCGTTACGGGCATGCTCAGGGAACCGTCCCTGTAGAGAAGCCTGAGGTTGGCCACGCCCGCATTGACGGCTATCTGGGCAGGCTCTAACTGGACATCTGCGCTCGTGTCGATGTAGGACGGACTCTGAGAGGCCCTGCTCTGTCTAACGCCCAATTTGGCCAACCGACCCTCGTCTCGTTTTAAGACTTTTCCCCGTCGAAGTCAGAATTCGGAGAGGGTCAGCAATTCCTGCCCTATTGAACGCCCTCAGCCTGGCGAGGCAACCCTCGCACCGCCAACAGTGAAAGGAACCGTCTCTGTGACAGCTCCAAGTGACGCTCAGCGGCACATCCATGGAATCGGCCAGTCTAACGACCTCTGCCTTGGTTCTCGAGCCAAGGGGTCTGACGATCCTCGTTCCATGTCCACTCAGGATCCTCGAACCTTCCCACAGCGCCTTCTCAAAGCTCGCGAAGAACTGAGGGCTTACATCTCGGAAGACTGTCATGTCGTCCTTGTTGTGTCCACCCACGATGTAGTCCGCCCCGATTTCCTCTGCAAACGAAGCGGCAATGGAGTAGAAGATGGCGTTCCTCATTGGAATGTAGGTCGGCGGAAGCCGCTCGAACTTGACTCCCGCGATGTCCCGTGCCTCCCTCAGGTCTGGCAGCCTTACGACCCTGTGTTCCCTCACACCCGCGGACCGCCTGACGGCTCTGGCTGCCTCAAGCTCTTTCGGCGCGATTCCCATGTATGCGAAGGTCAGTGTACTGAGATTGTGTCCTCTTTTCTTCTCCATGTAGAGGCAGGTGGCGGAGTCGATTCCGCCGGAGAGCAGCACTACCGCTTTTTTCGTCGTCTCTCGGCCTCGCGGTTGTGGAGCTGGGCGAGGAGGTGGCTTCCCTTGTTCATCCCCTCGTATACATACACTCCGACTGCGGAGACGTTTGATGGCATCCTCGGGGTGATTCGTTTCAGCACCTCGTTCGCGAGATTCTCGACCGTCGCTTCACCGCTAAGCAGAACCGTCGTCGCCTTCGGTGCCTTGATTGCGAAGTCGCCGTGAGCCGTCTTGAACGCCAGGGCCACGCTCTTGCCATCCTCGCTCGTGACATACTTCTCGTTGATGAACAGCTTGTGGTCCAGGCTCCTGATCGCACCTCTGATGACGTCCTTCGCCTCCCCGAAGTCTATCACCATCCCTTCGACCGGTTCTCCTATGACCTCCACGAGGACCGACGAGGTGTGCCCGTGCATTACCGAACATTTCCGGGTGTCGGGCAGTATGTGGGCGTAGTCGAAATTGAAGGAAGGGTCGTCGAGGAAGATGGTCTGCTCTCGGTCCCCGCGGCCCGACCCAATCTCAATCACCCTGACACCCGAGTCTTCCCTGTCGCTTCTCTGGGAGCTAAGCCTGACGAGCACGGTCTTGCTCCGGCTCTTGCTGAGTTGACGAAGGTCGCCTCGACCCAAGTCTCTGTCCACGAAGAGGAACGTGCCGTTAGCTTCGAAGTCGGCCTTCAGAGAAGTGCCAGGGACGGGAACTTGCTCCCTGAAACGGAGACCGAGCGAGTCCAGTATGCCCGCGAGGCCAAGGCGCAAGCTGGTCTCGTACGTGCCGAGCTTTCGCCTGTAGACGCGACGGTACCCACCATCTCCGAGTTCCTTTAGGTGAGGCGCAAGGCGCTCTATGAGGGTTTCCTGCAACATTCGACCGCCAAGATACCGCGCCTTTTAGAACTTCGTCCCTGCGGAGGAAGGTGGGTCACCTATTCGCTGCCCAACGGCTGTCACGATCTCCCCTGCGAGTCTCCCATCCGTCTCAAGTCCCCAATCCTTTAATCGTGCGCGTCCGTCCGAAGTCTTCATGGCCAGGGTCGAGGTGGTTCGGAAATCAAGGCTTAGACCTGGAAACTCCACGCCAGGTATGAGGCGCGAAAGAGCCTTCGAGTCCGCAGGCATAATCGTCGCCAGGTCTCGCATTTCTGGGGGACGGTCCTCAGCTTGGCACCATCACGGCAAGAGGGAGGTCTACGGTTTCCTCGTTGAAGGTACCCTGAGGATTGAATACTTACAGAGAGGCAAGAAATTCGTCGAAGTGCGCGCAGGCGATTTCTTCCACATACCCAGGGCGCTGATACACAGGGACGTTAATCCTAGGAGTCGCAAAACCGCTGTAGTCGCAAACGTCTTCGTTGGTAACGGGGACGTCGTGGTCAACGTGGAAGGATCAAGACATTAACGAGACTCGGCACTTCAACCTGATGAGGTAGAATAAGTGCGGCGTGCGGGATTCGAACCCACGCAACCGGCTCTTTTCTGGAGATTGGGAAGCCAGTATCCTAACCACTGGATCAACGCCGCAATGCTTGCTCCAACTGTCTCAGCTTCGCTGGGTCTGTTAAGCCTATCCTTAGCTGGAATTGCCGAACTTTGTCTGAGCCCGTTACGTAAACGTGATGCATTGTTCTCTTCCCCTTGTACGGCACGGAATACGAATGGGTAATGATTCCAAAGCTTCCCAGGATGCTTGCGTATTGCTCGGCGAGCCTCTTTGAAACGACGCCAAACGAAATCCTCACCCTTGGGATATAGATGCTGCCATCTCCCGCGACTAGACCCCGTATGACGCCACGGAGGAACTTCTTGTTCATTCGTAGAGCATTCTCGTTCAGCCGTATCGTATGCGTCCTTCTGCCGCGCCACCAGAGATACCTTCTCAAGAATGGGAGGATTTGCTTGCCACGTAGGACAATGCTGATGGTTCTCTTGTTTGTCACC
>JAJTZC010000030.1:2792-15826 GCA_032906705.1 Nitrososphaerales archaeon | reverse complement strand
AAAACAATGCCCGCGGCGCCTAGGGCTATCATCCCGTACCGTATCTTCTCGTCTTGGGTCATGTACACGAGGTAGGGTGCCGATTCGATATAAGACTGCGCATATGCATGATAGAAGGAGGCCTTGGTTAGGCAAATTCTAATACTCATTACGTCGAAAGGAGCCGATTCTGGGCTCTGTTTGGTCTCTAGACTCTGAATTGGTGTGAACGCCTAAATATCGAGGGAAATCGAAAGCACCGAAGCCTAGGTGGCAGAGGGTCACAACGAGAAGCATCCTCACATTCGGGCGAGGCAGTTTATTGACAGAGTCGTGCTTGGGGGAAGCGACGGCGTCATCGAAAGCATCGCGACGACTTCAGCCCTGAACGGCGCCGGTGTCGACTTCCGGACCATACTGATAGCCGGATTCGCTTTCGCACTCGCGGGCGGTCTATCGATGTTCTTCAGCAACTACCTGTCCGGGAAATCGGAACTCGAATCGCTCCGCATCGACATCGAAAGGGAAAGGATGGAGATCGAGACCGAACCCGAGGAAGAGCGTATGGAGCTTGAGAGGCTCCTGGCAGAAGAGGGGTACGAAAAGGCGGAGATCGACGTGATCATGAACAGGCTTACCAAGAACAAGGAAATGTGGCTGAAGACCCAGTTGCAACACGAATTGCACTTGCACGCGGAAGAGCTTTCGAGCAACCCGGCGAGGAAGGCGTTGCCAGCCGGGGTCGCGTTCTTTCTCCTTGCAATGCTTTCCCTCCTGCCATATGTTGCCAGCATCGGGAGGGTCACGGCCCTTTTGGCATCGGCTGCGCTGTCCCTCCTCGCGCTCTTCGCGCTGGGCTCCAGGCTCTTCACCCTCAGGAGCCTGAAACTTAGGGCAGGTCTGGAGTCAGCTGCAATAGGAGCCGGAGCCGTATCCCTGCTGTACCTGGCGGGGCTCCTGGTCGCGCGACTTTGGGGTTGAAGCCGAGCAATTAATTAGTGCCCGAGCTCCAATTGGTGCCATGTCCGAGCAGCCGGTTTCGACGAGCGGGGCTATGGAGATTGGACCGCCGAAGTCCATCAGGAAAGAACTCGTCGGACGAAGGCGGGCGACCTTCTTCGGCCTCGCTCTTCTCGTGGAGCTTGGCATCTTCTTCGGAGCCCTGGTCTACCCCATCGACCCTGCCCAGCAGCAGTCCCTGATGCAGCAGGCGAACACCCTCGTGGGGACTACCACGGGACAGGGTTCGGTCGGCATCTTCGCGGCCATCTTCGCCAACAACCTCAGGGTCGCGCTGCTCGAGATGATCCCGGTGGCGGGAGCGGCGCTATTCGTCCTCTCGATCTTCACCACAGGGCAGGTGATACAGGCTCTCGCAACCTCCAGCAACCTACCAGGCCCCGTCTTCGGAGTGGCCCTCTTCTTCTTTCCGTTCGCAATCGTCGAGCTGTCGGCATACGCCATGGCCGTCGCGTCGGGCACGATGCTCCTGACTTCATTGAGAAGGAAGACATTCAGCCGGGAGGTGAGGGTCTTCGTCTTGGAAGCTGCGGTGGTGGTGGCTGCCATCATGATCGCTGCGGCCATGGAGACGGTCGGCCTAGTCAACCCGTTCGTGAGCTTCGCGCTCTGGCTTCCGACCGCGGTCGGCCTGACAGCGCTGGTCTTCGTTTTCAGGAATGCCCAGGAATGAGCGAGTTCCGGTACCTCACCTTCGACTGCTATGGAACGCTGATCGACTGGAGGGCCGGGATCGAGAGGAATCTGGCGAAGGCTATGGGTCCCCTTCCGTTGAGGGGGAAGGAGCTGCTGGACGCATACCTGGACTCGGAGAAGAGGCAGGAGGGCGCGTACAAGAGTTACAGGGACGTCTTGGCTGGAACTGCAAGAGACCTGGCTGAGAAATTCGGCGTGGCTATGTCATCCGCGGCGGCCGAACGCTTTGCAGGCTCCGTTCCCGAGTGGCCGGCGTTCGAGGACACAGCCAGGGCCCTCCGTGACCTTGGCAAGAAGGGATACCTGAGGTACATCCTGTCGAATGTGGATACAGACCTCCTGAGGGAAACAATTTCCCGGAACGGGCTCGAGGTAGACGGGTATGTAACGGCCGAAGAGACGAAATCATACAAGCCGGCCTTCGGCCACTGGCTCCACTTCATGAAGAAGACGGGGGCGAGAAGGGCCGAGATTCTCCATGTCGCGCAGAGCGTCTTCCACGACATCATCCCTGCGTGGAAGCTTGAAATCGAGTCGGCGTGGGTGAACAGGTATGCTGAGCCACTCACTCCCGAGGCCGGCCCTTTGCTGATTGTCGATAGCTTGGGGGGCCTGGTCAAGATTCTGGATTAGGAGATGGGCAAGACCCTGCGCCCCCGATGGGCACGCCGAGGACCATGGCTCTAACTCCTTTCTATCTTCCCTGCCATCCTCAGGAAATCCGAACCCTTTCCTGTGAGCTCGTAGAAGACCCGTTCCCTTCCCTTCGCAGTAGACACGCCTGATTTCCTGACGAGCGTGAGCCCCTCCAACTCCCCGAGGTGCTGGTAGACGCTTGCGGTGGTTATCTTTCTCGCAGCCGAAAGGCCCTTCCACATCTCATATCCGAAGCGCGGTCCTGCCGAAAGTGACCGCATAAGCTCCATCTTTGTTTCCCCAACTCGCATCCGAGCGAGTGTGTAGTCGTCCCTCACTCCCACTTGCCTCGCGGCTTTGGCGATTCTTGATATCGCCCGCGTGTCCTTCAGCCCGGCCCCGGTAATCACGCCCACTACTACTTCGTCCGCCTCGATAACCCCGTTCGAAACGGCAGTCTCAAGGCACGCCACCACAGAGGCGGCAGCAGGCTCTGCGAAGATCCCCTCGGTCCTTGCTAGCAAACCTGTCGCGCTGATCGTCTCACTTGCAGTCGCCTCAAGCCCTCTGCCCCCGGACTCCCTCATGGCTCTAACCGCTTCACTCCTGAAAATCGGCTCGGATTCATTCAGCTCGGTGAATAACTCCTCTGAAGGAGGCCGGTGCAACCTTTGATGCCGAAACCCTTCGATTGGCGCCGAGACCGAGAGCTGGACACCTATTAGACGACACTTGGACCTGTCGATCAGCCCTGCTTCTTTCATCTGTTGGATAGCCCTCCAGAACATGCTAAGGTGCCCGCCCGTCCCGACAGGGACCAGGATTGCGTCAGGCGTCTTCCACCCCAAATCCTGGATTATCTCAAAGCACGTTGTCTTCTCTCCTTCGAGGAGGTAAGGATTTCCCGCCGTTACCGAGAGCAAGCGACCGCCTGATTCGTCACCCGTCGCGGGCTTCGAATCCGCCTTGACCTGCGCCCCAAAGGCAATCATCTGGTACAGCTTGCCCCGGTCAGTGTTCGGATGTATTCTAACCACGGCCGAGATTCCCGCTTTAGCACAGTAAGCAGCGAGCGAGGCTCCGAGATTGCCGGTCGTCACGCATGAGCAGCTCGTGACACCGATTTCCTTGGCAAGGCTTGCAAGGACGGTCGAACCACGGTCTATGAAGGAACCTGTAGGATTCCTTGTCTCATCCTTGATAAGAAGGTGGCGGAGGCCCAATTCCCGTCCGAGCCTGGTGGCAGGCAGCAGAGGAGTCCCTCCCTCACCCAGAGTCACGATGTTTTCCTCCCGAATCGAAGGGATGAACGCCCTGTACCTCCAGACACCAGGTGGAAGTCCCTCGAGAATTTCTCTGCCGAGGCGAGGCGTCTCGCTTGAGAGAGCTACGAGCGCTGAACCGCAGCTTCCGCACACGGGATCCAGAGAATTACTCTCGGTCGTGGCGGAGCAGCCAACGCACCTGAATGATGCCAACACAAACTGGGAGAGTCTGGCTAATATATAGGTTGGAACTTATATATTGAGAGGCGCGCGCATTTCGCTAGCAAGGCAAGATGGCGGGTTCTCTTGAATCACGGTTGAATACCAGAGAAGTTGCAAGCGCTGCCGTCTTCACCGCTTTCGTCGCTGCGGCTACCATGGCTTTCAGCCTCTCCATACCGGTGACGAGCGGATACTTCAACATAGGAGAGATCATGGTGTACACGGCTGCCCTGCTGATGGGGCCGTACGTCGGCGCCTTCGCGGGTGGGGTCGGCTCCATGATCTCAGACCTCTCGCTCGGGTTTCCCAGCTACGCGCCGGGCACTCTGATCATAAAGGGAATCGAGGGGTTCGTCGTCGGCTACCTGGGCACCAGGGTGCTGGTCAACCTGTCAAGGTCGGCGTGGAGGGCGACCTCCATAGGGCTTGCGGCAGTGGTGGGCGGGCTCTCGTCGTGGCTTGGGCTCTACTACCTGAACGGCAGCTATCAGCTGACCCTTGGCTTCCCCATCGGCCCGCAGGCTAACTTTGCGTTCGATGTGCCGAGTCTTTTTTGGGTTGGTCTGGGAATCATTGCGTTCGCAGGGATATTGTATGTCAGTTTCAGGGCGAATGAGAAGCTCGGGTGGACGGTGCTGGCCGTACTGGTCGGAGGGTCGGAGATGGTGCTCGGCTACTTCCTTTACGAGAGCGTCGTCCTCCAGCTCGGTTTCGTCTCCGCTGCGGGGGAGGTGCCCTTCAACATCGCCCAGGCGGTCGTCGGGCTCTTGGTCTCTGTTCCCCTAGTCCGTAGCATCAAGAAGGTCTCGGGGCGCACTGGCCAAGCAATCCGGTAAACCGCTCCTCTCGGAGTAAGAACTTGAGGCCTCTGGAGCTAGGAAAGATTCCGATAGACGTTCTCAACAGAACCGTCCTCCACATGGTGGGAGCCAAGTCACGGGCGCTGTTGACCGGCCCCAAGGCTGGAGTCGACTTCGCTGCGATCAGAATGCGGGGTGGCTTCATGATAGTTTCGTCCGACCCAGTGACTGGGGTCTCGCGGGGGATAGGCAGGTACGCCGTGACAGTCAGCTCCAACGATGTAGCCACGAGCGGCAATGCGCCACAGTTCATGGGGTCTGTGGTTCTCCTGCCCGAGGGCTCGACCGAGGAGTACCTCCGCGAGATTTCGACCGATATGCATGTTACGGCGAAGAATCTCGGTATCAGCATAGTGGGCGGGCACACAGAGGTGACGCCGGGTCTGAAGAACCCGATTGTAGCTGCGACAACCTTCAGCTTCGTGAAGAAGTTCGTGTCGTCCGAGATGGCAAGGGAGGGGGATCTTCTCATGATGACCAAGACCGCCGGGCTGGAAGGGACTGCTGTCCTTGCGGCCGAGGCTGCGAAGCTCGGCAAGAGGTTGCCCGTTGCGCTCGTAGCAAGGGCAAGCGCACTAGAAAGGAGGTTGAGCATAGCGGGCGAGGCGGTTCGCGCGTTTCGGACCGGGTCGGTCCACGCCATGCACGACTGCACGGAGGGAGGGGTCCTCGGTGCGGCCTACGAGATGTCGCTCGCTTCGGGGCTGGGCTTCGTGATGCACGAAGCGAAGGTACCTGTGGCCGGAGCGACCCGGCAGGTTTGCGAGACGATGTCCGTGGACCCGCTCCGTCTCATTGGCTCTGGGTCACTGCTTCTGGCCGTACCAAGGGGCAAAGAGAGCACTATCGCGAAGGCGATATCGCCCCTCTGCAGAGTCAGCACGGTCGGCGAGTTCGTGAAGGGAAGGAGAGTCTTGGTCCGTCGCAGCGGAAGCGAGCAGAAGATCCTGGGAGCCCCGAAGGACGAGCTATGGCGGGCCCTTGGCGCCCGGTCCTGACTTCGCGAGCACCTGCTCAGACTTCTCCTGGGGCTCCCATCTCTTCCCCGATTGGGCCACCCACGAGAATTTCCTTTGCAGAGACTTTGAGTAGAGCCTTGCCCAGTCGAGCCCGACGTAGTCGCACCACGCCTTGTAGACGCGAGGATCGATGTAGTTCTTCAGGGACGTGTTGAGGTTGTAGCTCTTGGTCCTTATGTAGAAATCAAGCTCCTTCTCCAGCTTTCTGACCCTCTTGTCGTTCCTCTTCTCCTTGGCCTTCGCCTCCTCCAGCTTCTGTTTCCTCTTCTCGAATGACTGGTCCCATGTCTTCGGTGGAGTCCTCTGGTGGTTGCAGAAGACGGCAGCCTGCAGGTTGGCCTCCTTGGCGAAGTAGAGCTTGTCCAGGTCGTCCCAGTTTCGGACATCCTCATTGCGCAGGGCCGTCGCAGTCTTTGCCGTCGCGTGATACGTCCTGAAGACCTTGGCCGTGACGCCCGGAACTACGGACGACAGGAATTGGTTGATATCACTCGAGGTGACGTCGTGGAATATCTCCACGTCCGGCTTCTTTCCTTTGACGAAGGCTTGCAGATTCCTAAAGACGTCTTGCGGCGGCCTGTCCTCCTTGTTCCAAGGTACGCTGTCCTTGCCTAGGAAGTTGAACTCCACGGTGTCGCTCTTGAATTTCACGTGCTCAACCCTCAGTGTGCTGGCGCCGACTGTGTCGGCCTCGTCCTCGTCCTTCTCGTCTCCCACCCTCATCCCCAACACGTGGATGAGGTAGCACACGGTCGCGATCTGCCTCCGCTTCTGGTCCTTTGAGAGGAGCTCCCTCTCAATCGCGCTCTCGATCTTCTTCAGGTTGACTCCCACCTTGGCCGCGTTGTCGTACTTCGCCTTGCTCCTGGACTGCTGAATGTGAGAGCTTTCGTGGAGCCACACGTACTTCTCGTTGCCCGTCAGCTTGTCAATCCACTTCGCCATCCACATCGAGTTGTGGTCGTGGACCACCCCCTTCCAGTCGCCCGGGACCTTGGTCCCCTCGTCTAGGTTCAGGATTACGTCCCGCTGGTTGACCCTTGGCTTCCACTTGCCCCGCATCGGGTGCTGGCCCCTTCCCATGAAAAGGCCAGGCGGCTCCACCAGGTAGTTGGCAAACTCGACCTGTTTCCCGTCGAGCGTGGCGAAGCCGAACTTCGCCTTCAGTTCCTCCCGCCTCTGCTTCCTCTCGGCAGCCAGGAGCTTCTTCTCCTCCTTCGTCATAGTCTCCTTCGCAGCCTTCTCGCGGTCGACCTTTCGGAAGAGCTCGGTGAAGTCGATGTCAGCGAACTTCGCGGAAGCCGCCCATTCAGGGAGCTGTTTCACGAAGTCTGACATGAAGTTGTTAGTGAAGACTTGGTCCTTGATGTATGGAGTCTCCTTCTTTTTTGCGAGGTTGTAGGCCATCTCCTCAGCGAGAGGGGAGAGCTTCACGGGCTTCCCGAGCACCCTCACTGGGAATCCCTCGGGCTGGTAGAGGTCTGGGAAACTGACGCCGTTATGGGAAAGTGTCGTCCAGTAAGCGGGCATGGGACGGATTGGTGATTTTGCTCCACGCGGATATTTAAGATTCCTCTTGGGCGGAGGCGTCGAGCTATCTCAGATAGTTAATTAACAGCCTAGCAGGCTCGGGTCGCTGAGTTCGTTTGTGGATCGATTTCAAGACTACTGGCCGGGCGCGGTTTAGGAACCCCTCCCTTCTTGTCGCTGTTTCTACGTCGATTCCTCAATACAAGGCGCTCTACTCGCAGGCTAGGGAGCTCGCCAAGCACCTGCTGAAGAGCATGAAGTTCGAGGAGGTGGCAGTCGTGCGCTCCTCCGCGTTCCCTCCCGAGGTGATTGTCGATGACGACGGAATATCAGTTCTACCATCGTGCAGGTTCTACCTCCACAGGGGGAAGAAGGACCTTCTGCTCTTCGCAGGGGATTCGAGCCCGATGGATGACCAGTACACCTTCACGAAGATACTGCTCGATTTCGCCAAGAAGGCGGGCGTCAAGGAGCTGCTCTCAGTTGGCGCAAGATGGTCGGAGACACCGCAGCCACAGTTTCAAGACCCAGAGCTGAAGGGGTTCGCCACAGACAAGGAAGGGGTGAAGAAGCTGAAGAGGTTCGGTGTCAAGCTGACGGCCCCGGAACCCGCTCCCTTCTTCGCTTCGATGGTGGTCGGAGTGGCTAAGGATTACGGCATCAGAGGGTACAAGATCGGGGTGGACCACGGGGAGCCGATGCCTCACACCAGGTCGGTGATCAAGATGCTGGAGGCTGCCTCCGCTATGTTCGGTTTCAAGGCGGAGCTGGAGGAGCTGAGGTCGCAGGTGAAAGGCCCTCCACAGGTCACGCCCCCAGGGACCGGAGCCATCTATCAGTAGCCCCGACGCCGTGGAGGGTTGACGGGAAGTTCCTCCGGAACTGGGTCCCTACTACCTCGAAATGCGTCTGGCGATGACTGCCAAGGCCACGCCGACCCAATATCCAGGGTGTCCTGCCGCGGTCGCAAGTCCGGCCGTCAAAGCAGTGTACGCGAAAGAAATGAGCAGCCCAAGAAAACCGGCTCCTCCGCCGAGCAAGATGAACACACCGCCGCTCGTCCGATGCCCTGTCAGGATTGAGACTCCTCCGAGGATTACGGTAATGCCTCCCAACGCAATCAGGAGCGCAAGAACTGTCACGGCGAGAGAGGCAGCGAGGCCGGCCAACCCGCTCAGATAGTTTGGAATCTCGACCTCGGCGAGCCCGAGCGCGGCGATCAAGAAACTTCGCGTGCCCAGCCCGCTGGCCACCATCAGCGCGCCTCCGATGACTGCAAGAGCTCCGGCGACGGACCTACGAATCATAGCCACGACTCCGATGAACGAATTGCGATTCCTAGAATAGGATTGCGGCTCGGGTTGGCCCAGACCGAGAGGTTTATCCGTCATCGGGCGACTCGCTATTGCGGTTGAAGACGGCGAGAACTGACGAGTCGCTCCAGAGCACTCTCTCTTGGGCGATGGAGAGGATGAGGGAGAAGGGTTTCGTGATTCGGTCGTCGGTCTCGCTCTCGATCGAACCCAAGCTGGCGATAATGGGATACGCGAGGAAGGAGGGACGCGCCCACAAGATAGTCATATCGGACTGGGCGCTCGACTCCGAGATGCTCGGGGGACTCGTGCTGCACGAGCTTGCGCACATCTACTTCACTGAGAAGGGAGCACATTCTCATGACAGCAAGATGCTGGAAGAGATGCTCGAGGAGATCAAGGAGAGGGAGGACCTCAGAGGAAAGGAAGTAGAGTACATGATAGACGCGTTCAACCACCTGCAGAACATCCTGGTCGACGACGTGGTCTTCGCGGTGATGCAGGATAAGGAGCAGGAGATGGCGAAGAGGTTCTTCGCTGAGTGGGTCTCCGAAAGGCCGTCTGGCGACCCGGTCTTGGACGCCTCCCTGGTCTGCAGAAACGCGTTCGCGATCGCATCGCTCAGGCGGAGGCGCCTCCTCGAAAGGGACAGCGAGATGGTCTACAGGAACAAGGGCTTCCTGTCGGCGCTCGGCTCGTTCGCCGAGAAAGAATTCGACTGGATAGAGGGCTTCCTCGAAAACTCAAAGGTCGAGTGGAGCGAGGTCGAGTTCAAGGAATCGATGGAGGCATACTTCGACCGGATGCTCTCGCTGATGCGCCCACCGTCCAAGCTCGACGACCTCAGGTAGAGGATTGCACGTCCGGGGGTCCCAGGCCGTCGGCCCGGCAAGGACCGCTTTTATGCGGCCCTCAGGAGAGGGTCTTTCTGGCCGCGAGGTATGCTTCGTGAAGCGCCTGCTTCTCCCCCTGGTTGATGAATGCCCCATCGAATGAGTTCGCAACCAGATTGTCGACCGTGTCCATGCCAAACCCGTAGGCCCTGCAGACGGCGTACAGCACTTCTGTGAGGCTTCCTCGGGGCCAGAGAGCCGGGTCATCGGAGTTCACTGTGACCAGCACGCCCTTCGCCAGTAGACGGTCTATTCCGAGTTCCCTTGGAGACCGTATCTTCTGGAGAACCTTGTTCGAGGTGGGGTTCATCTCGACGGTCACATGCCTTGAGGCGGCCAACTGCACGAGCTCTTCGTCCTTTGCGAGGTCGATTGCGTGGCCGAGCCTGTCAGCACCCAGCGTAGCGATGGCGGTCCGGATGTTCTTCAGGTTCTGTGCCGCGCTTTCGCCCCCCTCGCCCGCGTGGACTGTCTTCTTCAGGCCAGCCCTCGTGGCGATATCGAATGCGCTCTTGAATCTCTCGGGCGGATTCCCTGCCTCGGGGCCGCCCAGGTCCAGGGCCACAACGACCTTGTTGCGCGCAGCTGCGCGAGCGACCTCCTCGGCCGTCTTCTGGTTCGACTCCCTCCCGATCGCCACTATCAGGTTGACCTTTACACCGAAACGCTCGCTTCCCTCCGCGAGTCCCTCCTGCATGCTCTGGATGACCTCATCGTAAGTCAGGCCCTCCTTTAGGTGGTACTGCGGCGCGAAGCGGCCTTCGGCGTAGACCACGTTGTGGGCGCGTAGCTCCTTCGTGTAGGCGATCCCGACATCGCGGAGGACCTCCTGCGTCTGCATTAGACCGGTTATCGGGTGGAACCTAGTCACGATTTCGTCCAGCATGGAATGATACCCTGAGCCCTTCACGAAGCTCATGATGCTCGACGCGCTGGTGAGTTCCTTGCCTTCCGGCGTCAGAAGCTGCTTCCCTCGGAGCCTCGCTATCTGGAGGAGCTCCCTGATGGGAACGGACCCGTCGATGTGGCTGTGGAGGTCAGCCTTCGGGAGCGCGGCAAGTACAGCCAGGGGAGGCTCCATTACTGCCTTTCAGCCGGAGAGTGATATTAACCCGGTATCGTCGCCTCCCGGACGAGAGTCATGCGAGCCTGATGATTGCGTCTTTGGCGAATGGAGGCACCGCCCGGTATCGTCGATACAGGGCTCGAGGGATTGAGATGTCCGCGAGGTAAAGCTGCCCCGTGAACTTCTTCGACTTCGGGTTCAGAAAGCCGGTCTTCGGCAGGGCCAGGGTGACGGTGGCTTTCGCAATGATGCACGGGTCGTTCGGCGCTCCGGTGGTGGGCTCCAAGCCCGATGGCAGGTCGACCGCGAGTATGGGGACGCCGGATGCGTTGGCTTTCCTGATCAGACCTGCGATTGGCTCCCTTGGGTCGCCCCTTGCATTGTAGCCCATCAGCGCATCTAGCAAAAGGTCGTAACCGCCCAATTCAGCATTCGATGTCAGGACCTTGGCTCCCGACGACCTCATAGTGGAGAACTGCTTCGCAGGCACGCCCTCGAGTTCGTCTGGACGTGCCGCGAGAATCACAGAGACGTCAGCCCCCCAGTTGGAAAGGTGCCTCGTCGCGACAAGGCCGTCGCCACCGTTGTTCCCTTTTCCGGCGAGGCACGCCACGCTTTTGCCCCTTGGGTCTCCCCCAAGCATCTCCTTTGCGATGGACGCGGTCGCCACGCCTGCGTTTTCCATCAGCGAGAGAACGTCTACTCCGAAGTCCTGTGTGGCTGTCTCATCGAGTTGGCGCATCTCCTCCGCTGTCAGGTACGCGATTCCTTTGACGAGCTTCATCTGAACCCCTCTAGCCCTTCGGGCTCTTTCCCGAGGTCAACTTCGCCCTAACTAGACGCGCGGACCTTACGAGGATGAAACCGAGCAGGCCGCCGAAAATGCCATTCCCCACCGCGCCTCCTATGAAGCGCACCAACAGGTCGCCCGGCACGAACGAGAGGCCGTACACCGCCAAGACTGTGTGCATTCCGTAGGAGTAGGGTATCCAGAAGAACTGGCTGGCGACTCCCGCGAGGAGTACTGCGAGTACGTCGTAGCGCCTGTACCTGAACGCAGCGTAACCCAGATCGGCCCCCACTCCTGTCACCCCATAGAAGATGTGCGGAAAGGTGCTCCCGTTCACGAAGACCTGGAGGATGCCGTTAACAGTCATTGCTATCGTTGCAGCCCCAGGCTTGCGGACCAGGTATCCGGCGAGGACGGCACCATATTCCTCCCAAGCGATCAGGAGGTCGCTGTTCAGCGGGCCTCCAGTGAAGTCGAAGATGTTGACTGTACCGCGGAAGCTGTAGAAGAGCTGAGGGAGGAGCCGTTCGATGCGCTCGTTGACAAGAGGAGTCAGGATTCCTATCGCGACGAGGAGGAGGAGCTGGTTTCGGGAGAACCTGGGCATTCCCGACAATGAACTTCAGTGTGCCTGTTGAATCTAATTAAGGTGAATGTCCTTCGAGTCTCCACGGCCGGCCGAGACCGAATCCAGTCGGCATCGCCCCACATACGGAGTGAGCGCATCGAGCAAACTTCGCGCAGTCGAAGTTAGTCGTGGTACTTCTTCTCGCCCGCGGGGATGGGGACGGGCAACCAGTTCTCCCTCGGCGGGAGCGGGCACAGGTAGTCGTCGCTGTATGCGCAGTAAGGGTTGTAGGCATAGTTGAAGTCTACCGCGTATTCGTCGTTGTGTTCGACCTCAAGGTCGAGGTACCGCGCCGCGCCGTAGCTCTCGTTCCCCGACGTGGCATCCCTGAAGGGCACGAATATGCTCGCGTCCTCCCTCTCCGCCGACTGGTAGGCTTGGAGTCGCGCCGCCTGGCCGCCGATGACCAATTCGAAGTAGCCGACCTTGTTGAAGAGCTGTCGCGTTCCCTTGCTTGTTGTCATGATTACGCTTGACAGGTTGGGGTACCTCTGGAGCTTTACCTCGAGTCTTAGAGCGGGGTCGGGCTCAAAGTACCTCAGGCCACGAAACGCCCCGGACGCACCATGCCCAAGGGGGGAGTCGTGGTCGCTCCCGAAGAACTCGTCTTTCTTCTGCCTGAACTTGATGAGCGCCCGTTTCCAAGTATCGACATCCTCTGGTGTCATGCCAAGTCAATCCCAAGGGCCCAAACATGAACCTTTCCGAGGTCCAGCCTGCTTGGGAAAACGGTATTACTTAGCAGGCCCGCAAGGCCCTTGGCGGCTGCGATGAAAGAGTGCTATTGCGGTTTTGTGTGCGAGGGCCCTGGCGAGCTGAAGGCGCACATCCTCAATGTCCACGGGGCCCGAGATGGCGACTGGAGGACCTGGGAAGCGAAGTAGTCTGGCGTTAGTCGGCCTGATTCTTCCTCCCGAATCGACTAGCTGCAGCTTCCCGACTACTCTCGCTGCTGCTTCTGTTCGTATTCCTTGAGCTTCGCTTCCACAACCGCGAGCCTTTGCACAACGTCGAGCCGCTTGTCCAGCCCGTCGATTCGCTCGCCGAGGCCCTTTCCAACCGCCTCGATCTTCTCATCCAGTCGCTTTCCTACTCCCTCGATCTTCTCATCGAGTCG
>JAJTZC010000030.1:0-2692 GCA_032906705.1 Nitrososphaerales archaeon | reverse complement strand
ATCTTCTCATCGAGTCGCTTCCCTACGCCATCAATTCTGTCGTCGAGTCGCCTGATTTCGGAATGGACAACTTTGAATTCGCCGTTCATCTCGGTTCTCAGGCCGTCTATCTCGCCCCTCAGCCCGTTCATCTCCCCCTTCACGCCCGAGATTTGAGAGCTCACCTCCTCCTTCACTATCGTACGAATCTCTGGGAGAATCAACCGCCAAGCAGCCTGTTGCAACTTGCTGGACATTGATGGCCTCTGACAATTTAACCTTTCAGACGGTAAAAGCACCACGTAGCCTGAAGGAGGATTTGGGAGGGGTCATGAGCGCGCCGAGAGAATCGGTTTTCCCTCGGGGCGACGGATCAGAGAGCTGGACGCCCAGCTTCTACTTCTTGCTCACCCCAATTTCCCGTAGCACTTGCTCTGGCGTCCGGTCGCTACCGTCGCGGAAAACCATCTCAGGAAAGTTCTTCATCGAAAACTTTGCCATCGCGAACATGACAGGAATCAGGTCCTGTCCTGATTTGGTAAGTGAGTACCGGATATCGACGGGGGTGCCGGCGGAGACGGTTCTCTTCACCAGACCGTGATCCACCAGCTCCTTCAGCCGCAGGGACAGCATCCGCGGGTTGATTCCCGGCACCGCCCTGTGAATCCCATTGAACTTCACGCTGCCAAGTAGGATCTCGCGAATGATCTCGATCGTCCACCTCTTCCCGAGTATCTTGAAACCCGTAGCTATGGGGCACCCGCTCAGATTCGTGTAATCCTGGAGCGATTTGAGGAACTCCCCTTCTTGCAAGCCGCTTACAGACCTGTTAGCTGGCACTTTAATAGCTTCCTTTTGTATAGGTGCTCCACGAATACAAGCCCCGGGTCAATGCCGAGGGAGGCGCTCCCCAGCGCTCTGAAGTATGCGAGGATACTCGTCTTGATTGAGCTAACAAGGTTCGCCGGGCTCTACCTCTTCTCGGGGATACAGAGCGGATTGCTGCAGCCAACGGCGGGACTCTTCGCGGTGGGGGACGGTCTGGCGGGCCTCACAGCGATTCCAGTCTGGTATTTGCTTGGGAAGCCCGGGACGAGACGCTATGGCCTGGCGATGGCGTGGGTCACCTTCGGGGTTGTGGATCTCGTCTACGCCCTCATTGACGGCGTACTGAGCGGCCAGCTGGGGGCGATCAGCACGCTATTTGGCGCTGGAATAGTGCTTGTTCCGATCAACGTCGTCGTACAGCTGGTTACCCTAGGCCTCCTGCTGAGCAAGTCTGCATCAGCGTACATGTCAACCTCGCGGACGACGTAAAGTCGTCTGTGCTCTTGTAGGGCGCCGAGGCAAATCAAGTCAAAATGCCACGGCGATTCGGCGGCAACGTCTCTCGCATCTAGGCAGAGGGTCTTCATCCCGCCTTCATGAACCCAGCCTCAAGCGCCTTGGCCATCATCTCAGGGTTCCGAATCCTCGTCTCGAACCTCAGGAATGGGAATGTTTTCTCAATCTTGAGAATCGGGTTTCTCTCTAATATCCACACGAAGATGGCCGTGACAGGGTTTGCCTAGGCCAAGGGTAGCCCTCGGATGGCTGAGACGCGGTGGCGTCCTTCGAGGCTATCCTGTCCCGGTCTTCGCGCTCGTGGGGCTGGTTGCCGGTGGGTTGGTGGCCCTAGTGCTTGGACGAGCCGAATGGGCGAGGTGGATTTGGTACGGTACGCTAGTCATCGGAGGAACACCGGTAGTCTATCACACACTGCGAGGAATGCTGCGAGGAAAGTTCGCGGCCGACGTCGTCGCGATGCTTGCCATCGTCACGGCAGTGCTCACGGACGAGGCGTTCGCTGGCGTGATCATCGTGCTGATGCAGACGGGAGGCGAGGCGATCGACGACTACGGCTTCAGGAGAGCATCGTCGTCCCTCGACGAGCTCATCGCCCGGGCGCCCAGAATCGCGCGACGCAGGAAGGGAGATTTGATCGAAGAGGTCAAGGTGACCGAGGTCGCGGTCGGAGACACGGTCGTGGTCAGGCCTGGAGACTTGATTCCGGTGGACGGGTCGGTGAGCAGCGACCAGGCCGAGGTCGACGAATCTGCTCTGACCGGCGAACCGCTTCCCCGGAGCAAGTCGAGGGGAGAGACCCTGCTTAGCGGGAGCATCAACGCCGGCGCCCCCTTCGAAATGAAGGCCGGGAAGGCCAGCGCGGACAGCCAATACTCCAAGATCGTCGACATGGTGAGAAAAGCAGAGCAAGAGAAGCCGCCGATCCAGAGGCTCGCCGACCGGTATGCAGTGTGGTTCACCCCTGTCACCCTGGCGGTCGCCGGATTCAGCTGGCTCGTGGTCGGGAGCCTTGATGCGCTGCTCGCTGTCCTCGTGGTGGCCACGCCCTGCCCGCTCATCCTCGCCACGCCTCTGGCAGTAATCAGCGGGGTTAACCGAGCCGCCAAAGAGGGCATCATAGTCAAGAGTGGGGCGGCGATTGAACAGATAGGCAAGGGCCGGGTCGTGATCTTCGATAAGACAGGAACCCTGACCTATGGAACCCCCTTGGTCGAGAAGGTTACTTCTGTTACGGGCGGGGCTGATGAACTGCTGCGCAAGGTCGCAAGCGTCGAGCAGCTGTCATCCCACCCGGTCGCCATGTCACTGGCGCGAGAGGGTCGGGCGAGGTTCCAAACACTTTTTGTGCCGAGCAATTTCCTGGAGA
>JAJTZC010000029.1:11753-17005 GCA_032906705.1 Nitrososphaerales archaeon | reverse complement strand
GTGAATACGCGCGCGTATGATGTCAGCATGAGGAGAACGATTCCGAGGGCCATCAATGTAGCTGGTGCCTGTGTTGTGAGCAGGGAATCCAGGAGGGCTGACGCGTACAGGAAGAAGTTAGCCCCCTTCATCTGCCACTCTGGCGTGTAATTGAAACCAAAGCCACCTGACTGGACGTAATAACTAACAATGCCTAGAGCTGTGATTGCCACGCTAAGCACCAGCCCACCTGCCAAGATGTAGCCTATCGCCTTCTCAGATACCTCCTCTTGCCCAGTCAACTCGTAACTCCTTTGTACAGCATTTGGATGATCAGGTAGGTTACTATGACCAAGAACAGCACCTTCACCCCTCTGTTCGGGAGTCGGTTGAGTACTCTCCCACCGATAACCGCCCCGACGGCCGTGCCCACGGCCATTGGAGCGGCCAGACCAAGGTATAGTTGGCCAGACGCGAAATACACGCTGGCCCCGGCGAGCGCGGTCATCCCGATTATGAAGTTGCTCGTAGTGCTCGACACCTTCGTCGGCATCCTGAGCACGTTCTCTTGAATCGACATCTTGAAAGCCCCCCCGCCTATCCCGAGCAAGCCGGCGGCAAGTCCTGCGACAAGCATCCCAGCGCCGGCAAGAAGGGGCCGCCTCATCTTGTAGCCTACTTCCCTTTTCAACGACTTATCGTAATACCTGCCTTCAAGCTCGAGTCTTCTCGAGAGGCCGTCCTGGAGGGTTCCTGATGGGACCTCCTCCCTCAGGTGTCTGCGCAGGCCGAGAAAAGCCGTAAGCAGGAACGCAGCGAACGCGAAATAGAGGAACCGTGGGTTCACGAAGTTGGAGAGCGTGGCACCCACAATAGCGCCGATCACCGTGAAGATTGCCAAATACATGCCAGCCTTCACGTTGACTATTCCCTCCCTGAGCGAAGAGGCACCCGCCCCGCTCGAAGTGGCGATAATGCTGACCATGCTGGCTGCTATGGCGTACTTCACCGGAACGCCGAGAGCGACGAGAATCGGCACGAGTATGCTTCCGCCTCCCAGACCTGTCAGCGCACCGAGCACGCCTACGGGCACAGTCATCAGGAGAATCGTCAAGATGTCGAGCAAGGGCTACCCTGGGCTGGCCGCTGCTGCAGTCATAAGTGCGTCGTAATCCTCCGCTCGAGATCTCCCATAAGTCTTGATAGCTCCTCGTCAGCTTCAGCGCTCTGCTCGGTGGGATGGAAGATCTTCGCATCGACCACCACACCCACACCTTCCACCTGAGTAGCAGTCAGCCAGAGGATAAGGGGTTCACTTTGCCAAGGTTCTACAACGCAGGTGTGGACTAGTCTGCCCCTTAGGTCCTCGGTCGCTTGCTCGACCTTCCTACCCTGGGCACCAACCATCTCTCCAAGACTTGAGACGACACGATCGAGGTCCACCCCCTCGAAATGCCTGACCACTCCGACGTGGTCGAGCGTGAAGAACCGCTCCTCCGCCCGCGCCGCCAGGCTGCGGGTGCTGTCATTTGACTTGGGCGTTGAGCCTGCTATAAACAACCCACGATGGCCTCCATAGCGCATGAACGAACTTCGTCCAAGGCGCAGTTATCAGAAGGAAGGAAAGAAAGGCCAAGTGTATGGGATAGCTTACCCAAGTTCCCAGCATGTTGGACGTGTCCGCGAATGACTGTACCAGGAATCCCGTCAGCGCGGTGCCGTAGAGCGAGGCGAGGAACCCCCAGTCGCCAGCCCGGGTGTTAGTCCTGACCTCGGAATGAAGAATTCTCCGCGTGAGGGACAGTGTGAGGCCCCCTGTCAAGATGATTCCAGTAAGGTTGCCCAAAAGGCGCACGGGGTGTGTGATTGGGATCGGGACAGCGGCGTTGTTGACGATTGCATCTAGGGTAGTGGTGACGGCGAGGCCGATGAATCCCCACATGATCAGGAAGTGGCCTAGCCACTGCTGGAAGTCTTCACATTCACCCATCTTCCCTAGAAGCAGCACGTCTCTGAAGACTACTGAAAAGACCGTCCCCCAACCCCCTTTCCTTCCTGTTCCCTGTCCACTCTCTGCTCTCTTTTTCGGGTCGTCGGGGGTGCTCTTGAGCGCCTGGAATATCTCCTGAAGCAACAGGGGTATGCTTCTATTCCTCGCCCGATACAGGACGCCCGCCACCACTATCAGAGCCGCTCCGAGCCCGGAGTAATCCACTATACTCTTGTCCAGTATGGTGTTGCGATCTACCTGCGTCAATGTTCCCTTTTCGATCATGTCGACATTGACTAAGTAGAGCCATAGCCAGGCATAGGTCAGGATTCCAACCACAAGGAACATCGCAAGCCAGGGAACTATTTTTCTGGCAGACGGTCCAGACATCTAGCGTCCATCCTTCCTGATCTCCGCGCCGATAGCTTCCATGACCCCGCTGGGGTCGACTCCCTTGGGGCAGACCTCGGTACAACGACCGCAGCTGGTGCATAGATAGATGCTCTCCTTCACCTTCTTGAGCTCCTGCTCATAGCCCATCCTGGCGGCGTGGATGAAGTACCTAGGGTTGAAGAGCGGATTCTTCTCGGCCACGGGACAGGCGGCCGTGCAATTCCCGCACTGCCAACATTTGCTTATGTGGCTCCCCTTGGGGTTGCTCTTCACAGCTTCATAGAGCGAATGATCGAAGTCCTTTATCGTCCGAGGAAGGACGAGAAGGCCCCATCGGCCCGACATGTCGACGCCGCCCGACTCTAGCTTCTCTGGCTCGATGATCCTGTCGTCGTCGATGTACCGTCTTTCGATTATGAACTTACCCTTTTCATCCTTCTTCTTTGCCTCGCCCTCGTCCGGCACGGCATTACACCTTCATGCTGGGCGACATCTTCCTGGCGAACTTCGTCGCCGCCATAGCTGCTGCGGACCCTTCCGCAAGAGTCTCTTCGATCGACATCGGAGTGACGCAGCAGCCTGCCAGAAAGATCCCATCTCTAGCTGACTCCGTGTGGATGTTTGGATGCTTTGGCTCCAGGAACCCGTTCTCGTTGAGCTTCAGTCCTAGAGTGCCCGCAATCTTCTTTGTTCCTGGGCCGGGCTCCATGCCCACAGCAAGCACGACCATGTCGAAGAGAACTTCGAACGGTCCCCTTACGAGGGTGTCCTCCCCTTTGACCAAGAGTTTCTCGCCCGTGTAGTAGACCTCCGAGACCCTCCCCCTGATGTAATTGATGCCGTACTCCTCCATGCTTCTCCAGTAGAGCTTCTCCCACTGCCCCATCGTTCGTATGTCCATGTAGATCATATAGAGCTGGACGTCCTTGATCATCTCCTTCATCTCCATTGCCTGTTTTATGCTCACGCCGCAGCAGACTGTGCAGCACCAAGGGTTGGTAGCCTTGTCGCGGGAGCCGACGCAGAAGATGAAAGCAACCCGCTTCGGAATCTTGCCATCGTGCCCCACGACCCGCCCTTCCTTCAGCATGCCTTCGAGTTCGTTTATCCCGATTACGTTGGGCGCCCGACCGTAGCTGTACCTAGGGTCGACGCGAGCGTCGAAGTGCTCAAAGCCAGTCGCTACCACAATCGAGGAGACCCTCCGTTCCACGGCTACCCCGCCACTGCTGCTTCCTATCACCACCCTGAAGTTGCCGGCCGGGCCGTCGCACGTTTCGACAAAAGCGCCTTTGTGGACGGTGATGAGAGGATTAGATTCCGCGTTGCTGACAATAGGTTCCATTACTTCTTCAGCGGGCCGCAGGTCAGGTGCAAGCGACTTGTACTTCCACCGAATCGGGGCTCCCCCGAGCTCATTCCTCTTCTCCACGAGTATCACTTTCGTCCCCAATTCTGCAAGATCCGCCGCTGCTGTGAGCCCTGCCGGTCCTCCTCCTATGACTAGGACAGGAAGCTGCTCCATCATGCTCTCATTTCGACTGCGCGTTCCTCGGCATCCTCGGGCTGAGCTTGCGCTCGGGCGGTGTGATGAAGACCGGCTTCATCCCTTCCTTGACCTTCTGGACGTAATCCCTGTACTCTTGCTCTCCCTTTTGCCAGTCTATCCCCATCTTGTCCAAAAGCCCCTTCCAGTCGGCGAGGTGCCAATGGAGATAGCATATCTTGAATGGGTGAGCGCCCATCGCGAGTGCCGCGAACTGCGCGTCCGATATCACCGGGACCGTCTCTTGGTAACCGTGGGCCAGGGGCACTACCTGACTCTTGTCTAGGGTGGTCACACAGCCCGTGTCATGAACCAGAAGCACGTCTGCCTTCGTTTCTCTGACTATCGGCTGTATCTTTCTAAAGTAGGCGAACGACCGGCTGATCTCCCGCTCCGTGAGGATGTGCCTGAAGCCAAAACCGCAGCAATCCGACATGGTGCTGTACTCCTTGACTTCGGCGCCAAGCGCCATCGCCACACTCGTCGTTGGCGCGGGCCGGCGGCCTCCCATTATCGATTCATCGTAGGTGAAGTCCTCGGCCATCAGCTTGTACGTGTGACAAGCAGCGTGGACTGCGACTTTGATGCCGGAAACGTCTAACTTCTGTCTCTTTTTGAGCTCCCAGCGCATTACGTGCAGCCATTCGCTGTAGTGGACGAGTTCCTCTGGAATGACCAGCTCCCGGTCAACCTTCTTCAGGATAGCTTTCACCTTCTCCCTTATCTCCCTGCTCATGACCATCAGGTACCTGCACTCCTTGTAGTCTCCGTAGCTCGTCCCGCAGTGAACCAGGGGGTATGCGTTCTTCTCCCACGCCACGTGCATATTCCTAGCGAAGACCGCCGAGAGGGCCACCGCATTGGATGTTCCAGACCCGTAGTAGTTCCAAGCAGTGCACGAGGTCTGGTTTGTGTCGTCCACAAATGGAATTCCGAGTTCGGCCATGATCCAGTAGAGCGCCGAGATGTATCCTGGTATGTGCCCACACTGACCGCAAGACTTGTGCTGCCAGAGTTCGACCGTCGGAATCTTCTTCGCACGTCCGCTCAACGTTCTTACCGTTACAGGCTGGTACTCCTCACCAACATGATGGACGATTATCTCGCCGCTCTTCTCGAGCTCCTTCATCTTCTCGAGCATTCTGAGATAGTCTTCGACCTTGCCGTATGCAAGGGTCGCCTTCCTTTCAGCCGCGAGCTTCTCTAAGAGCTTCAGATCATTGGGCGCGAACTCAACTTCTTCGCCCCTTCCCATGATGAGCGCCGGACTCTCCACCATTCTAGCCAGCCTTCACTCCGAGTTCTTCGCCTGCCTCTTCGACCATGTCAGCAACGTCTCTGAGA
>JAJTZC010000029.1:10211-11653 GCA_032906705.1 Nitrososphaerales archaeon | reverse complement strand
TAGCATGACCAGATGTACTGGTCCATCATCTGGTAGAGAAGCTCTGGCTCGTCCTTGGCGGCCATCACCTTTTGAACGACGATTCTCGGCGCGAAATCGACTAGTTGGAACGGAGGACAGACTGCCGTGCAGTTGCCGCAGTTCAAACAGGAATTATAGAATTCTCCAAACCTCGGATCGGTAGAGACCTCATCGACGATCTCTCGCATCACCTTTGGGTCCGCCTTCCTGGCGTTCTCCGCTTCCCACTGGAGACCTGGCAGGCCTGAGTAATGCCAACCCTCCTCGTTCAGCCCAGCAAGTCGTGAAGCGACCTTCACGGTCTTGGCAACATACATTCAGGAATTCGAATATCCGAAGTTGTTATATAACGTTTTAGAGGAATCGTCGAAGTCTTGACAGACAAGAAGTACCTGTTCGTCGTCAGTACGGGAGCAAACGAACCGAAGAAGGCTTTCTCGCCCTTCTACTACGCTAACGCTAGCTCAGCCATGGGCTTCGACACAACTATGTTCTTCCTTGCAGAAGGACCCACTCTCATAAGGAAGGGAGCTGCGGAGAACATAAGAACGACGGAGGACGGAGAACCTCTGAAGAAAGTGATTGACATTTCCTTGCACAGTGGTGTCAAGCTGCTCTGCTGCAGCACGGCCGCAAAGGTGATCTGGAAGATGAAGGATGAGGATTTGCTGGACGGTGCAGTGTTCGCCGGCTCGGCCACACTCCTTGAGATGGCGGCCGACCCAGAAACCGCCGTGCTATACTTCTAGAGCACGGTGGCGTTCGTTGCAGTCATACAAGGGGTGTAGGGTTCCCGAAGACCTGCTCTACGACATGGGGTTCCACGTATGGGTGAGGGTCGAGGGGCAGACGGCGGCTGTAGGGGCGACCGAACCCGCGCAAGCGTACGCCGGGGAGGTCATCTTCCTCAAGGTGAAGGACGTCGGAACTCGGGTTGACAGGGGCGCGATTCTTGCCACGGTCGAAAGTGCCAAATTTATGGGTCCTATGAGGGCCCCCCTTTCGGGAACTGTCTCCGAAGTGAATCGGGAGGTCGTCGCGACACCATCGCTCATGAACAAGGATTCGTACGCCAACTGGGTCGTCAAGCTGACGGCCGACAAGCTAGCCGACGAAGTGAACCTCTTGACTCCCGGGAAGGATGCCATCGAGAAGTACAAACCAATCATCGAAGAATGGGGTGTTGAATGCAACAAGGCTGATGCCACACCTTGACCACATAGGTGGAATATAACGGAAAGGCACATCTTAGTTCTGCGTGATACGACGACTGACCCCGAGGAGAACTTCAGACGCGAGGAAGACTTGTTCCGTCGGGTAGAGAGCGGGGAGCTCCCGGAACTGCTGCGCTTGTGGGTGAACGACGAATGCCTCGTAAGAGGAAGGGTGAAGAGCGCGAAGTATGGCTGGTACAACGAGAG
>JAJTZC010000029.1:0-10111 GCA_032906705.1 Nitrososphaerales archaeon | reverse complement strand
TTCAAAGTGACGTTGACAAGCTCAACGAGCTGTGCGTTCCGCCCCCTGGGTGCCCGCCGGTTGCGAACCTCACCGAATGGAAGCCGCACGTCCGCGTCGAC
This sequence comes from Nitrososphaerales archaeon, assembly GCA_032906705.1. Lineage (GTDB taxonomy): Archaea > Thermoproteota > Nitrososphaeria > Nitrososphaerales > Gagatemarchaeaceae > DASPPF01. The sequence continues at coordinate 10,010 of JAJTZC010000029.1, read as the reverse complement.
GAAGTCATAACGTCATTCGCCGGCGTCCTCTCTGAATCCAGCTCCGTACAATCCGGCTCAGTCCCCTAATTCCACGACCTGAGGATACTCCTTAACGCTGTCTGTGCTTAAAACTCCAAATCAGATTTAAATATTCGACTATTCGAATGTGTTCCTGCAGATTGACCTCGATTCAGGAAAGAGCGGAGAAGGTCCTAGACACCAAAGGCAAACTCTGTCCTGTTCCAGTCATAGAAACTAGCAAGGCAATCAAGCAAATCAAAGTCGGTCAGATTCTCGAGGTCGTGGCAACAGACCCTGGTTCAAAGCCCGACATCTCTGCATGGGCGAGGATGACCGGCAACCAGCTCCTTGGCGTGGACGAGGAGCAGGGCGATCCGATAGTCTACAAGTTCCTCATCAAGAGGCTGAAGTAAACAGCATGACCCTAAGTGCCCAACAGACGAGAGAAGTGGAGAAGGAGAAGAGGGCAACCAGGCTAGTCCTAGTAGTCACCAAAGACACCATAGACCAAGTTTACCCGCCAATGATCTTGGCTACGACTGCCGCGGCTTCAGGCATGGACGTAGACATCTACTTTACCTTCTGGGGGCTGAGGCTATTGGACAGAAGGCATCATACAAAGACGAAGCTCGCTTCGGTAGGTAACCCGGCCTTGCCGATGCCGAACATACTAGGCATGATCCCAGGAATGACCGCGATGGCAACGAAGATGATGAAAGGCAAGATCAAGAGATACTGGCCCACGATCCCGGAGATGATGCAACAAGCCAAGGATATGGGAGCAAAGTTCCACGCGTGTTCCCCGACAATGGGTTTGATGGACATGAAGAAGAGTGACCTAATACCCCTCACCGACGACATAGTGGGCGCGTCGACGTTCCTGGACTGGGCGACTACGGGCGCCGTAACCCTCTTCATCTAAGACCAAGAAACGCGGTTTCAGACCGCCACCTTTGGCGGCGGCTTTGGCAGTATCCTTGGCCCTCTCCGTCCGAACCACTCCCTACGAGAGGAATCTAAGTTACTATCTTCGCTTGCACGAATCTTGTCTCGCGAACTACCTGGTCGACGAGGTCGTAGGCTTTGAAGACCCTCTGGTCAGTCAATTTGTAGTAGACTAATCGGCCTTCCCGCCTTGGCTTGACAATCCCCAGACGTCTCAGAAATGACAGCTGTTGCGACACAGTCGACTGTCGTACGCCAATTTCCTTCTGCAGTTGCGACACAGTCTTCTCCCCATCTCGGAAGCTGTCTAGGATCGCTAGCCTGATGGGGTGCGAAAAGGTCTTGCAGAATTCAGCGTGAGCCTCGTACATTTCCCAGCTCTTCCCCTTGCTCAAAACGTACCAGCCTATATCGACTGGTATTTTTATCCATTCCCCCGACCTGAAAACACTTTAATTATTCAACATATTCGGATATGACTCACCTATGAGCGAGTCGCTACTGCCGACCTACCAGGTGATTGACATCGGCGGCCTCCTGCTTCTTGCTTTCGTAACGGCAGCCATGGTCTGGAGGATAAGGTCAGGCTCTATTGATTTTCCGCGGTTGGGCAAGGCTCGCGCGGCCGCTGCAGACGGAGCGACCGCAAAGCCGAGGTTCTTGACCCAAGCTATATCCGTCCTGTTGCTGGACGTGGGCGCCTCCAGGCCGTTGCGGACCTGCAGAACGGCGAAGTGGAGTTCTCATATTCTCATATTCTGGGGCTTTGTCTTCACCGTCGTAGCAACCACGCTCGCCGTCTTCATGAAGCCGGAGGGCGCCGTGCTCCCGCTCGACCACCCGGTGAAGCTCTTCGGGAACGCAGGCGGCGTTCTGCTGGTCGTCGGATGCTCAGCCATGTTCTACGCCCGCTACCAGGAGAGCGGCTCAGTCTGGCACCTGAGCAGGTCGGACTACTTCCTTGTCGCCCTCTTGTTCACGGCCGCAAGCGGGTTTCTCACCGAAGACGCCATCTACGCCTTTGGACGAGTGTCTTCGATAACGCCTTTCGTCTACTGGACGCACATGGCGATTATAGTGGCGCTCCTGGCCACAGCACCCTACACGAAGTTCACGCACGCCTTCTACAAACCCACTTGGCTTCTCTACCAAAGGTTGACTGGGGAACCCGTCTTGCCAGGCGTCGAGTCTCCTTACCCAATGCAGCCCCTGGCAGGTACAGCCAGCGGGTTCCGCGCGCTCGACCAGGAGGGGAACTGACCAATGCCCGCGTTCATCGTTCCTTTCAGGTGCGACGGCTGCGGAAAGTGCATCGAAGTCTGCCCACAAGGCATCCTGCACATCGACCCGAGCAACAGGAAATCATTCAACATAGAGCCTGACATGTGCTGGGAGTGTTTCCCATGCGTGAAGGCTTGTCCGCAGAAAGCGATTGAGGTGAGGGGCTACTCCGACTTCGCTCCTCTCGGTGGCAGGGTCACTTGCGACAGGGACACCAAGGCGAACATGATAACGTGGCACATCAGATACAGAGACGGGAGGAAATACGAGTTCGTATTCCCCATCAGGACGACACAGTGGGGTTCCATCAAACCTCCCGGAGAGTATCCGCGGCCTGCAGAGGACGCCCTAAGTGGCCCCGTCCTCCTAGGAGAGCCAGGCATTCTCGGTCTCCAGGAAATACCCAAACCTGGGAAGCCACTCGTCAGGGTAGTCTCTTGAGCATAAGCGCGAAGATAACCAGGAAGACGAAGGAAGTGAACGCCGACGTCTTGATTATCGGTGGAGGCATGGCCGCGTGCGGGGCAGCCTTTGAAGCCCGCTACTGGGGAAGGGAGCTCAGAATCGTCATGGTGGACAAAGCTGGAACAGAGAGAAGCGGCGCAGTGGCCGCTGGCCTGGCCGCAGCAAACACCTTCATGGGCATGAAATGGGGAGAGAACACCCCCGAAGATTACGTGAAGTACTGCAGGTCCGACCTGATGGGCATAGTCAGGGAAGACTTGGTCTACGACATCGGCAGGCACGTCGACTCCAGCGTCCACCTCTTCGAAGAATGGGGACTTCCATTCTGGAAGGACAAGGCGACGGGGAGGTACTATAGGGAGGGAAGATGGCAGGTCATGATAGACGGCGAGTCCTACAAGCCCATCGTGGCAGAGGCGGCAAGGAAATCCGTCGATGAACTCTATGAGTACGTCATGGTGACGCATCTCCTCACGCACAAGGAGGATCCCAACAGGATAGCAGGGGCAGTCGGCTTCAGCCAGCGGGACGGGACGTTCTACGTGTTCAGGGCGAAGGCAGTGATAGTCGCGGCCGCGGGGGCCACCCGCATCTTCAGGACCCGCTCGACCGCGGAGGGACACGGGAGAAGCTGGTATCCTCCGAGCGCCTCCGGTTCCTCATATGGGCTGATGATTCCCATCGGAGCCGAGATGACCTGCATGGAGAACAGGCTTGTTGTAGGCAGGTTCAGGGACGTCTACAATCCCGTCGGCATGATCTTCCTGCTCCTGAAGGCGAGAGCCACGAACGCCTACGGAGACACCTATGAGCAGAACCATCTGAAGGAGCAGAGAGAGCTCTACGGAAAGTACGTTGAATCCAAGCCCTTCCCCACCTGTCTAAGAAACGACTCCATGTACAGAGAGCAGCTCGCCGGGAAGGGGCCCATCTTCCTTCACCTGGAGGAAGTCCTCAGCAAGAACGAACCCTTGAAGAACGTACAGGGCCTCGAAATCCCCGGCAGCTCCAAAGACAGGTTGCACAAGCTCTGGGGCTACTTCTTGGGAATGAACCCAGCCGCAGCCGTCTATTCCGCAGCGGCAAATATCGATTACTCCGTCCAGCCAGCCGAGCTCATGACCACCGAGCCGTATGTCATGGGCAGCCACGCCACAATGAGCGGAGCGTGGTCGAGTGGGCCAGCGGACGTGCTCGACGGACAGGGGAAGGACTACGAATGGGGGTACGATAGAATGACGACCGTGAAGGGACTCTTCGGTGCTGGGGACGCCATCGGAGCGTGCCCTCACAAGTTCTCCTCCGGCTCGCACGCAGAGGGGAGGATTGCGGCCAAGTCCGCTGTCAGGTACCTTGCCGACGACAAGGACCACGAAGCCAGCCCAGACATGGATCATGTGCTTCAACTCAAAGACGACGTCTTCCATCCGCTCGAGGTGTACAGGGAAGGAAAGTCCTTATCAACAAAGGACTACATCTCCTCGGCCTACCTCCTGCCAAGCCACGCGCTGTTCAGGCTCGAGAAGATAATGGACGAATACGCAGGAGGATGGAGTACGTGGTACACGTCGAACGAACCTCTCCTCAAGATAGCGCTCGAGAAGATTGGGGTCCTGAAGGAGGACCTGAAGTACCTGGCGGCGTCGAACTCGCACGAGCTGATGAGGTGCTGGGAGATGCATCACAGAGCCTGGACCGCAGAGGCCGTCGTGAGACACTCCCTCTACCGTAAGGAGACCAGGTGGCCCGGCTACTTCTATCGGGCTGACTATCCTCAGCTGGACGACAAGAACTGGCGCTGTTTCGTCAACTCCAGATACGACCCCAAAACAAAGGAATGGAGCGTATTCTCCCGGCCCTACGTACAACTCGTGGCCGAGTAATCCAGCTATGCCCTCGAAAGAGCTTGCCCCGCCCTACGGGGGGAAGCTCGTTGATTCCGTGCTCCCACCAACGAAAGTTGATGGGATGCTGCGGGAATCTGAGGAGATGACAAAATTCCAACCCTTCATCGATTTCGTCTACGACGCCGAGAAGATTGCGACGGGCTCCTACAGCCCGCTCGACGGTTTCATGGGCTCTGAAGCCATGGAATCGGTACTAAGGGACGGCCGGCTTCCTAGTGGTTTGCCTTGGTCCATCCCCGTCATGCTCGCTGCGACAGAGAATGACGCCCGGCAGATGAGGGAAGGGGAGCGGGTTGCACTCCTGGACTGGAACAAGAAGCCGTACGCGACGCTAGACGTCTCAGAGAAGTACGTCTATTCGAAGGAAGAACTGGCAAGGGGCGCCTACGGAACCACGGACCAGAACCACCCAAACGTCAACGACATCTTCCAGAACTACGGCGGCATCGGCCTGGCAGGAAAGGTGACTCTAATCAGGCATCTGGACCTGCCCACCGTAGGGTACGAACTCGCGCCGAAGGAGACTAGGGAGCTCTTCAGGTCGAAGGGCTGGCGAAGCGTGGTCGGCTATCAGTGCAGGAACCCCCCGCACACCGCGCACGAGTATCTGCAGAAGGTCTCCCTCGAGAACATCGATGTCGACGGGCTCTTCATCCAGCCCGTGATAGGGCGGTTGAAGAGGGGAGACTACAAACCCGCCGTCATCATGGAGGCGTACCGCCAGGTGGTCGACAAGTACTATCCACAGCAGAGGGTCGTGCTCTCCTCGTTGTCAATCACGATGCGCTACGGTGGGCCGAAGGCGGCGCTCTTCCTCGCCATTGTGCGCAGGAACTACGGTGCCACCCACTACATTGTTGGAAGGGACCAAGCTGGCGTCGGGTCCTATTACGACCCATACGCGTGCCACAGGATCTTCGACAAGTTCGACGTCGGCGTAGTCCCGCTCCGGTACATGGAGACGTTTTACTGCAGGGTCTGCAAGTCCATGGCCACGGAGAAGACGTGCCCGCATCCGGCAGAAGACCACCTGGCCGTCAGCCAGACTCGGATGAGACAACTCCTCAAGGAGGGGAAGGCGCTGCCCACGGAGATCCTGAGGTCGGAAGTAATCGGTATTCTGAATCAGGGGGACGTCACGATTGAATAGTTCCGTCTCTTCCAACAACGATTCCTGCGGCCAAGTCCTACCTGCTCGTTGACGCGAGGTCGGCCGGGTACCTTGCCAAGACTGCGGCTAGGATGATGTCTACAGAAATGAAGCGTGTATCGCCTGCTGACGTTGAACCCACCCATGCAGTCGCTGATCCCATCCGCGACCCATCTCATCTTGCCCGAGCAAGTTAGATATCGGCCTCGCGTGACAGATTCCGCCCTTGATCACTTGGTCATTCTTAGTGCTTGACGAGGTCGACTCCACCCAGAGCGTGGCCAAGAGGCTCGGAGTCGAAGGGTCGCCCGAAGGCATGGTGGTGGTCGCCAAGCGTCAGTCAGCTGGCAGGGGACGCCTGGGTAGGCACTGGGTTTCTCCCGAGGGCGGCCTCTACATGTCCATCCTGCTCCGCCCTCCAGACTCGGCGCAAGCACAGACGCTGACTCTTCTTGCAGCTATGGCCGTGGTGCATGGAACCAAAGAGGCGACAGGCCTCAAGACATTGATCAGATGGCCGAACGACGTCGTGGTAGATGGGAAGAAGATTTCCGGGGTCATCGCCGAATCGAGCTTCTCGGGCGAGAGGATGTCGTTCGTGGTTGTGGGAATCGGCGTGAATTGCAACACCAAGATTTCGTCTGCAAAAATCGAAGGGAACAAGGCTACAAGCCTCTCCGAGGAACTCGGAATAGCCTTCGATATTCCCCGCGTTCGTCAGTCGATTCTGTCCAAGTTTGGCGGCCTCTACGAAGAATGGAATCAGGGTGTCGACGTTGTGGAGCGCGCCCGCGGATTGGTTGGCACGGTAGGGAAACGCGTCGAAGTCCGGATGATGTCGGGTGAGCGAATCGAAGGCACGGCAATAGAACTGACAGAGACGGGCGGCCTCCTCGTGACGCACGGAGAGAGGAGAACGACTCTTCGCCCCGAAGACATCGAGCTGCTTCGGGAGTCCTAGCCCTTTCTTTCGTCAATCGGCTATCTTCGATGGCTCATCTGGAACCCATCTTTTTATGACTCACAGAGGCGTGGACGCGCTCAACATGCCAAGCGAGAGCCAGAGAGCCTTGGATGAGATGAACCGCTTTGCCGAACTCGGCGGGGGGAAGGAGAAGGTAGACGACCAGCATCGCAAAGGGAAGCTGACCGCCCGGGAGAGAATCGCTCAGCTGCTCGACCCAGGCTCCTTCAACGAGCTGGACAAGTTCGTCACGCACAGGGCGTCAGACTTCGGGATGGACAAGAGCAGGCCGCTCGGCGACGGGGTCGTCGCAGGCCACGGAAAAATCAACGGCAGGCTCGTGTACGTCTACGCACATGACTTCACAGTCCTCGGAGGCTCTCTTGGAGAGGCGCTGATGAAGAAGATCGTCAAGGTGATGGACCTGGCGTTGAAGAGCGGCGCTCCCATCATCGGACTGAACGACTCGGGCGGCGCGAGAATCCAGGAGGGCGTCTCCAGCCTCGCCGGAGTCAGCGAGATGTTCTTCAGGAACACACTCGCCTCGGGAGTGATACCCCAGATCAGCGCGATACTGGGTCCCAACGCAGGAGCGGCCGTCTATTCTCCAGCGATGACCGACTTTGTGATCATGGCCAGGGGGATCGGCCACATGTTCGTGACAGGGCCCGAGGTGGTCAAGGCTGCCCTCGGCGAGACGGTGACCCTAGACCAGCTGGGCGGAGCCGAGGTCCACGCGACCAAGAGCGGGGTGGCCCACTTCCTCGAGGAGTCAGAACAGGAATGCTTCCAGCTCATCAGAAGGCTGCTCTCCTACCTGCCGCAGAACAACACAGAGTCGCCCCCGACGGCAGACACAGGAGACCCGGCAGACAGGGAGGACAAGGAGCTCGACAGCCTCGCCCCCGAAGACCCTTACAAGGCCTACGATATGCGGGAGATCATTCGGAGGGTCGTCGACGGCGGAGAGTACCTCGAGGTCCACTCGGGATGGGCCCAGAACGTCACAGTTGGCTTCGCGAGGCTCGCGGGGGACCCGGTCGGCATCGTGGCGAACCAGCCGATGGTCCTCTCGGGCTCCCTCGACGTGGACAGCTCCGACAAGGCCGCCAGGTTCGTGAGGTTCTGCGACTCTTTCAACATCCCGATAGTCACATTCGTGGACGTCCCTGGCTACCTGCCGGGCACGGACCAGGAGCAGAGCGGGCTCATCAGGCACGGCTGCAAGCTCCTTTACGCCTACTGCGAAGCGACTGTCCCGAAGGTGACACTCATTGTCAAGAAGGCCTACGGCGGCGCCTACTGCGCGATGGGTTCGAAGTACAGCAAGGCTGACCTGAACTTCGCCTGGCCGGCCGCCGAGATAGCCGTCATGGGCCCTGAGGGGGCGATCAACGTCGTCTTCAGGAAGGAGATCGAAGCTGCGAAGGACAAGGAGAAGCTGAGGAAGGAGCTGACCTCCGATTACAGGAAGAAGTTCGCCAACCCTTACGTCGCTGCGAGCAGGGGCATAATCGACGAGATCATCACCCCGTCATCCACAAGGCCCAAGCTGATCTCCGCCCTCGCCTCCCTGAAGGGGAAGAGCGAGTTCAGGCCGAAGAAGAAGCACGGCAACATCCAGCTGTAGATGTCATTTGTTCAAGTCGGTCCTGATCGCCAACCGCGGAGAAATCGCCGTCAGGATCATACGCACGTGCAAGCTCCTCGGTATCGGCACCGTGGCAATCTACTCCGACGCTGACGCTGACGCGCTGCACGTCAGACTGGCCGACCGGGCCGTGAGGATAGGCTCCGCAGACCCGGGAGACAGCTATCTGAACATAGAGAAGATAGTCAGGACAGCCGTCGAGGCTGGCGTAGACGCGGTCCACCCGGGCTACGGTTTCGTCTCCGAGAACTGGAACCTAGCCGCCGGCCTGGAGGACGCCGGAATCGTATTCGTGGGGCCCAGCCCGCGCACGCTCACGATAGCGGGCAACAAGATCGACTGCAAGAGGATCGCGAAGAGGGCCGGCGTGCCGGTCATTGAGGGCAGCGGGAGCGTGATCTTCGACCCCGAGGAGGCGAGGCAGACAGCGAGGAAGATGGGCTACCCAGTGCTCTTGAAGTCGGCCTTCGGCGGCGGTGGCAGGGGTATCAGGGAGGCGGCGAACGACGGGGAGCTCCTTGAGAACTTCAGGACCGCCTCCTCCGAGACCAGGCGCTCCTTGGGCCGGGTCGGCCTCTTCATCGAGAAGCTGATTAGGCCTGCCCGCCACATAGAGGTCCAGATCCTGTCTGACGGCAAGGGGAAGACGATTCAGCTCGGAGAGAGGGAGTGCAGCATCCAGAGGAGGAGACAGAAGCTGGTCGAGATGGCCCCTGCGCCGGGCCTCACCGAAGAGGACAGGAAGAGGGCAGGAGACTACGCCGTCTCTCTAATCAGGGGGCTGGATTTCAAGAACGCGAGCACTGTCGAATTCCTAATGGACGGCGAGAAGAACTTCTACTTCATCGAGGTGAACTCGAGGCTGCAGGTAGAGCACGGCGTGACAGAGGTCGTTGCCGGGGTCGACCTGGTCAAGGAGCAGCTCGAAATCGCGGCTGGGGAGGGAATAGGCTACTCTCAGAAGGACGTCGTCCTGAGCGGGGCCGCGATCGAGTGCAGGATAAACGCCGAGGATCCATGCGCAGGCTTCTATCCCTCGGCCGGGCGCATCGAGCAGCTCTTCTTCCCTGGCGGAGCGGACGTCAGGATCGATACTGCGCTCTATCCCGGGTACGAGGTCCCAGAATACTACGACTCGCTGATAGCCAAACTGATCACCTCAGGCAGGTCCTTGGATGAGGCTAGGCGAAGGATGGTGCTCGCCCTCGACGAGCTGAGGATCGACGGCCTCAAGACCACCATCCCTCTCCACAAACTGCTCATGACGAACCAGCATTTCTCAAGCTGGGACTTGGACACTTCCTTCATGGAAAAACACAGGATAGTCGAATGCTTGATCGAGAAGCTTGCGGAGGAAAGGGCGGCTCTCGCTGAGAGGGGCGCGGTCCTGGCGGCAACCCTGCTGGAGCTCAATGCAAGCGGGCGGGCTCTCTCAAGCCAGCAGGGCGCCCGCCAAGCCGTGGGTACAGAACCCGAGGCTACCAGGTTCTATGACGCGGTATGAACTGACGACCTCCGAGGGCACCTTCTCCGTCGAGACGGCAAGGAAGGGCCAATCAGTCGAGGTCACTGTCAACGGAAAGAAGTTCCTCGTCACGCTCGAGAAAGGGTCGAGGGCAGGCCGTTTCACTGCGATGTTGAACG
>JAJTZC010000028.1:1265-17055 GCA_032906705.1 Nitrososphaerales archaeon | reverse complement strand
CGAACCAAGAGACTGATTCTATTTCCTGTATTGCATTCAGCGGGCCCGGAGGGATTTGAACCCTCGACCCTCAGCTCCGCAGGCTGATGCCCTAATCCGTGCATGAAGTGAACGTGCTTTGGCGCACAGTCATTTCCCCGACGGTTGTCTAGGCTACGGGCCCGTGACGGAACAGGAGACTTGGCTAGTTATACGTTAAGGGGGGGACAGCGACCGCGTATGAGGCCCTGCTCGTCGCTTCGTGCTCAGGCCGTCCATGTCCTTCCTTATCGCAAGCAGCATGGCGACGAGCATCTTCTGGGTCAGCTTGCCGGTGTTGGTGTTTCTAGGGCTTGGGTGGTACGATGCCCACAGCCTTGGAAGGCCTTGGATCGAATAGGACACACCGTGCCCGAACCGCATCCCTCTAGTAGCGACATCCATTCGCCGCGCGTGCCTCAGGAACGCGGCGAAGGCCAAGCCTCCAAGAGCGAGGACAGCCCTAACGTTTCCCAGCAGAGCCAGTTCCACGTCGAGGTACCCTGCACAGTTCGCGAATTCCTCCAGTGTCGGCCTGTCGCCCGGCGGCGCGCACTTTACCGCGGCCGTCACGTAGCAGTCGGTGTAGACCAGACCATCGTCGCGCGACTCCGACACGGGCTTGTTCGCGAACCCCGCTTTGTGGAGCGCGCACACCAGGAATCTGCCCGACTCGTCGCCTGTGAAGACCCTCCCGGTCCTGTTCCCGCCGTGCGCGGCGGGTGCGATACCGAGCACGAGGAGTCGGGCCTGCAGGTCGCCGAAGCCCGTTATTGGCCTGCGCCAGTAGTCCTGGCCCTCGTAGGAAGCCCTCACCTTCACACCTTCCCTGTAGTCCACGAGCCGCTGGCATCTTCTGCACCGAGTCACCTCCCTGTTCAGGGCAGTGAATTTCGAGGATTTGCCCTTCTGACCTTGCTTCAACGACGCAGAGCACCCAGGAGCGCCTTGCTCACCTCGGTGGTTCCAGCGTCCATGACGTATGGACCGATTCTAGGGCCTCGATCCGAGCCCAGGAGCACAGAGTACACCACTGGGAAGAAGTCCGCCGGCTTGAGCCCGTTCGCCTTTACTGCTTCGAAAGCCGCTGTCTGGACGTCGTCGGCACTCTTGCATGAAACGATCTTCGTGGCAAACTGTTTGAGCGCATTGGCTACGGGCCCTGAGACCATCACGCGCTCGACCGGCTTCAACCCTGCACGCCTCCCCCAAGCGGACGCCCATGCGATGCTTCTGGAGAGGTCCGGAGACCGCTGTTTCGCTAAACCGTAGGCTACGAGCCTCTTGAAAACGAACTCCTCGGCTGCTCCTGGCGGAGCGACCGAGGCCAGTTGCGCGATCAGACGATATGGGACGTGGACAAGCTTGGAATGGGGCGGCGCCAAGAGCGTGGTGTATTCGTAGAGCCCCCTGAGCCTTGCGTCTTTCAGCTTGTTCTTGTCCCTCTCCCTGGCGAAGTAGTTTTCCTCGAGGTCGTCGAACTCTTCCATGTAGACAGGGATGTCTTCGAGTGACACGCTCCTCGCGCCGACGATCCTCTTGAACATTAGCAGCCTCAGGCTTTCCGCGGACGCATACTCCAACCATTCCTGCGGCGTAATCAGGTTCCCGACAGACTTCGACATCTTCTTCCCGCTCTTGTCCTGGAAGAGCTCGTACCGCGCGTGGTGCGGCGGGGGGAAGGACAGGACGTGTTCCGAGACCCAGTCGTTGATCTTCACAGAGTCGCCTATCTCCTTCCCGTATGCCTCGAACCTGATGTCCAGTGCTGCCCACCTCGCCGCAAACTCGACCTTCCACATCAGCTTCCCGTTGCCGTCTACCACGGATGCCTCGCCCTCCTGTCCGCAGCCCTTCAGGTATGCGGAGCCGAGCTGAGTCCCCTCGCAATGGTACTTGACCGTGGCCCGTTTGGAGTCGAATGAGCGGGCTTGTGTTGTGTAGATTCGATGGCACTGCTTGCAGACAGGAGTGTAGGGGAGGCTGCTCTCGTACTTTGACTGGCCTACCATCTCCTTGATCTTCTTCCCTATCACGTCGGCCCTCGAAAGGATGAGCTTGATCTGGTCGTTCAGAAGCCCCTTCCTATAGGCCTCGGCCCCGCTCTGGAACGCGTACTCTATCCCAAGCCTGTCGAGCGCCTCGCGGAGGAGGGACCCGACGTGTTCGGCATAGGAGCCGTGGCAGCCGAAGGGGTCTGGGACCCTGGCAACGGGATGAGAGATGTAGTCTTTGAGCCATGCGGGGAAGCCCGAAGGGACCTTCCTGAGGCCGTCGAAATCGTCCGAATATGCCACCAGTTCGGAACTGTAGCCGGCGTTCTGGAGGGCCAGCTTCACGCCGTAGCTCCTTATGGCGTCCCCCACGCTCCCTATGTGCGGCAGCCCCGAGGCTCCTAGCCCGCTTTCCACCCTGAGGAGCTTCAGACTCCTTCCCAGCTTCTTCTCCCTGGCTATGGTCTCGTCGGCGACCTTGTCCAGCCAGGTCCCGCGACCTATGATCTTGGCAGCCTGCAATCCCGGACGAAATACCCCGCCCAGCCGCTAATTAGCTTGTTGGATGAGGCGCGATTTCGCTAGGCCCTTATCGCGGCGTTGAAATCCGCCATGTTGTTTGGTCTATAGTACTTCCCGCCGGTAAGCGACGCGACTTCCCTCAGCTCGCCAGACGCCGAGTTCGAGAGCTCAATGGCGTCGAACTGGACCTTGGCGGCTTTGAGCTCCTCAGCAATTGTCTTTACCCGAGGACCGTCGTTGCCGCCGTCACTGATCACCTTGACCTTCCTATCCTTTCTAAGCGACTCGGAGATTGTGCTGACACCGTACTTGAGCGCATCGACGAGCGGACTTCCTCCTCTGCAGGGCATTTCCTTCAGTCTGTACATCTCGAGGCTCGATGGTGGAGGGTTCATGGAAATGACGATGTCGATTTCGGTTCTGCCCGGCGTGCCAATCAATCTGAAGAAGGTCACGCCAATCCTGAGCGGCCAAGGAAAATAGGAGATGGGCCATTTTTCCGCGACGAACCCGCTCAGCCCCGCGCGGACGATCTCGAACTTCGACCTTCCAGCGCCCTTCAATTTTCCTCCCATGCTCCGTGAGCCGTCGATGAGGAAGAGCAGGTCCTGGGCCTTGGATTCGTCGTAAATCGTTGACATGATGAAGTATTTCGCCCTGCCTTAGACAAATGTATAAAAACGCTCGGCCTTTAGACCTGACGATGGCCTACAGAGTCGCAAATCAAGCGCCATTGGCCCCCAACCCAGTAATAGTTGCATCGATGGGTCACGCAGGTGTGGGAATCGGAGCCGAGGCTTACAGATGGGTATTGATTGACGTTGGCGCCGACCCGAAGTCGCCGACGCTGAAGGGCGAGAAGCAGACACTCGAAGTTCTGCGGCGGTACGGAAGTACGATCCTCCGCTTTGGTGCATCGATGAGGAAGGGAGAGACCCCGCTTATCCCTAGGGCTCTGCTCGTGGACCTTGACCCACGTTCGGCGAATCTGATCCTGCAGTCATATCCAGAACTCTTCGCGCTAAAGGACAAGCACGCGGTTTATGGTCTGGGTGGGGCTGCGAGGAATTGGGCCGAAGGAAGGATGAGATTCAGGAATGAAATCGTGGGGAAACAGGACATGAAGTCCCGGATTCAGGCAATCTCGCCCGAGCCGGTCAGGGGATTCATACTTCCGTTCAGCATGGGAGGTGGCACGGGAGGTTCGTTCTCATCAGAGTTCATGTCCTGGGTGAAGGGCACAGGTTTGGGAAGCGCCACGGTGGCGTCGTTCGGGATACTGCCCGAGTTCGGGTGGGACCCCGTGATCTACGGTCCCGCTCAGATAAGCATAACCATGAACCTTGCGTACCAGATTCGCTACTCCGACGCACCCATCCTCATGGACAACAAGGAGCTCAGATTCCATGCTGACAGGCTGAAGGACATGCTCGGCCAGAGGAGTTCCATAGTGGACGAGTTGCCGAAGCAGATCAGGGTCGGGTGGCACGACTACAGAAACAAGAACCTGCTAGCTGCGCACGTGATAGCTTGCTTCATGGACTCTTTCATTCGTGAGACGGAGTGGGACATGTCGAACTATAGGACTTGGCTGGCGGCGAGCAAGCCCAAGTTCGTTGTCCCCTGGATGATACCCCTAGTGCCGAAGGGCGGCTCGGACATCAGGGCCATAGAGCAGGCTCTCTCCGACGGCAACGAGGGTGTCTTGTTCGGGCTCGAGCAGGACGGGGGAACGATGGAGAAGGGCAAGTCGGATTCCGCCGCCGTGTTGGTCAAGACGAGCGGGAGCCTGGCGGCTGAGGAGAGGGAGTTCTTCAAGAAGCTCTTGGCCGACAAGTACGAGATCGCGGAAAAGCGCATAGTCTTCATCAAGGTGCCCACGATGCCCGGCGAAGCGGCGTCTGCGTGCATCCTGCTGAACATCAAGGGAGTGAGCAAGAAACTGTTGCCGATAGTCGCGGAAGCCGAGGACGCCTGGGACTCCTACAAGGACGAATACCAGCAGAGAGATCTCGCCCACGAGGAGTTCAAGAAGGCCGTCATCGAAGTGACGGGCCACATGGGTTAGTCCACAATGGATCTCATGGAACTAGAGGTAGCCGCGGGCAGGCTTCTCGAGGAGCAGAAGAGGCTCAGGGCAATGGATGCGGAACTCGCATCGCTGAAGCAGGAGCTCAAGGAGCTCCCCAGGAGGGCCGAGAAGGACAAGGGTTTCTTCGCGCTGATCGGGCTGAACTACGAGGACCCTGGCCACTCCCACAGGGAAGCGGAGCTGAAGACGGAGCGGGAGTCGGTCATCAAGAACATCGCGGATGCTGAGAACAAGGTGCTGAAAGGGCTCACGTCCGAGGGGCTGGTTGTTCCCCTGGACCCCAACCCCATAATTGACGGCACCACGTATACCTTCAGGTTCAGGTCTCTAGCAACTTTCCCCAAGACTATCGAGGAGCTCTCGGAACTGCTCGGCATCCCCTCGCCGCTGAGGCTCGGGCCGGTTTCAATTGCGGCCGACAGGATAACGGTGACAGAGGTAGACCAGTACTTCGCAAAGGAGAAGATCGTCATGGCATTCGAGAACATCAGGAAGACTGTGAACTTGAAGCTCTCCACCAGACAATCTGGCCAAGTCACCTGGTAGCCCTGGAGCGCAGAGGCCCGGATGGCATCAGAAGCGACGAAGCGGTTCAACGAGCTCTTCGGGAAGGTCCGCGCCCGCTTCGAGAAGATTTCCGAATCGGTGACTCCCCCAAAGGACGACGATGACCTGATCGACGCAGTCATCCAGAGAATAGACGTCGATTCTGAGGCCCACGCAGAAGCCTCGGCCCCGAAACCGCCGGGCCCAGAAGACAAGGAGGAGAAGTACGACAGGCTCCTAAAGCGCCTTGGGTGGCAGCTAGCAAAGTCCGGAATCGGAGTGGAAGAGGTGGTGAGGACCTTTCCCGGGGAGATTCAGGCGGTCCTGCTCCACAAGTCCTACGAGAAGTTCAAGGGCCGCGATTCGAATTTCCTCCGAGAGAAGTTCATCGAGATGGGCTGGAAGAACATCCAGCCTAACGTGTGGGTCCTCCCGCCGAACAAGACTCCCGCAGGTTCGGTGAATCAGGAGGAGCTGAAGATATGGGCCAGGCGGAAGTTGACGAAGCCATTCGGCAAGGACCTCGACTACGTCTTTCCTTTCATCGCGGTGATAGACCTGAAGAGGGTGACCGCCGACAAGAAGGGCACGAGGAAGCTGCCCGTCGCGAGGACCATCTACGGCGTGCTGGAGCCTAGTGAAGTGGTGCCATCGAGCCACCTCTACAACGTGATGAAGTCGCGCGGATTCGGCGTCAAGGACATCATTCTATCCGGGGACATCCCGTTCCTGGCAAGCGCTTTCGCCACCACCGACGACCTGCTTGCGATTCAGGAGAACGAGGAAGCGATCGGCGCCAGGCTGAGAAGCCTGACCGGCTCGCAGAACATGGGCCTGCAGGATATTGCCAACCTGGGAGCGGAACTCATCGCTGACGCGTTCGGGACTTCGGTGGCGCATCCGAAGGACCTGGCTCAGAGGCTGATCATCGAGGCCCAGTTCTGGATGAGGCACCTTGGAGGGACCGTGCCAAGCCCCGGGCCAACGGGAGCTGAAGCCTCGATTCAAGGTCATGTTCCCGCGCAGACGCCGGAGACGCCAGAACCCGAGCGGCCAGCAGAGCAGGCTGAGGAGCCCGAGACAGAGTCGAGGGCCGAATCGCAGTCGGAGTCCGAGTCCTGGTCCGACTCCGAATCTACGCCTAGCTGAGCAGTCTATCTGTAGTAGGGGACGGCAACCTTCTCCATCGGTTTCCCTACCATCGAGGAGCGGACCTTCTTGATTGCGTCAAGGAACTGCTCCATCTCCACTATGGCCTCCTCGACGTGCTTCTGCGCGTCCTCAGGCTTTGGATACTTCGAGATGAACTTCTGGAGGACGATCGAGACGGCGGTGTTTGTCAGGGAAGACATGTCTGCCCCACTGAACCCCTCGGTCATGTCCACAAGCCTCTCAACGTCGACGTCCTTCGCCGCTGGCACGCCCTTCAGGTGAATCTTTAGAATCTCCCTTCGGGCATCCTTGTCCGGCAGCGGTATCTGAATCAGTTTGTCGAACCTGCCCGCCCGCAGAAGTGCCGTATCGACGATGTCGATTCTGTTGGTAGCTGCCAACACGACCACTCCGTTTAGACTCTGTATCCCGTCCAGCTCCGTCAGCAGCTGACTCACGACCCTCTCGGTTACCATGCTGTCGCCGCCCAATCCCCTTGTCGGAGCCAGGGAGTCCAACTCGTCGAAGAATATCACGCACGGCGAAGCCTGTCTGGCCCTCCTGAAGACCTCCCTCACGCCCCTCTCGGACTCTCCGACCCACTTGCTGAGCAGTTCGGGACCGCGCACGCTGATGAAATTGGCCTCGCTCTCAGTGGCGACCGCCTTCGCGAGTAGCGTCTTGCCGGTGCCCGACGGGCCGAAGAGCAGGATTCCCTTGGGCATGACGTATCCTATCTTGTCGTAGAGGTCGGGGTACTTCAGGGGCCACTCGACAGCCTCCTGAAGCTCCTTCTTGACACCTCCCAGCCCGCCGATGTCCGACCACTTCACATCAGGGGTCTCGAGATAGACCTCCCTCATAGCCGAGGGCATAATGTCCCTTAGCGCGCCCTCAAAGTCCTGCATGGTCACAATGAGCTTGTCCAAGGTCTCTGGGCTGAGCCTGTCCTCCTCGAGCTTGATATCTGGAAGGTTCCTTCTGAGCGTCTTCATGGCCGCCTCCTTGCAGAGGTACTCCAGGTCTGCGCCGACGAACCCGTGCGTGACCGCCGCGAGCTTCTCGACGTCGACAATCCTATCTGCTTCAGCGTGCTTGTCGTTGTCCAGGTTCTGGACCAAAGGCATGTGCCGAGTGTGTATCAAGAGAATCTCAAGCCTGCCTTTCTTGTCAGGCACCTTGATCTCAATTTCCCTGTCGAATCTTCCTGGCCGCCTGAGGGCCGGGTCTATGGCGTTGGGCCTGTTGGTGGCCGCAATCACGATTACCTTACCCCTCGCCTCCAGGCCATCCATCAGCGAAAGGAGCTGACTGACGACCCTCCTTTCCACTTCTCCGGTCACTTCTTCCCTCTTTGGGGCTATCGAGTCTATCTCGTCGATGAATATGATGGTCGGAGACTTCTCCCTCCCTTCCTTGAATATTTCGCGCAGCCGCGCCTCTGACTCGCCGTAGAACTTGCTCATTATCTCGGGGCCGCTGATCGGAATGAAGTGGGCGTTGCTCTCCGTTGCCACGGCCTTCGCAAGCAAGGTCTTGCCAGTTCCTGGGGGACCGTACAGCAGTACTCCCTTTGGCGCCTCGACGCCTAACTTCTCGAAGATTTCTGGATGGCGGAGTGGCAGCTCGATCATCTCCCTCACCTTCTGTATTTCGTCCTTCAGGCCCCCGATGTCCTCGTAGGTTACCTGCGGCACTCCCCTCAGCGCTTCTCCCTTCTCGGAGATTACGAAGACGGTTCTCTGAGTGATTAGAGCCGCGTCCGCAACGGGGCTGACGCCTACAACTTGGAATGTAAGCCTGCCTCCGAAGTATGGAATCATTATGTTGTCGCCCTTCGTCACCGGCACGCTCTCTAGCGCGTCGGCGAGGTAGCGCTCGTCAATCGGAGGGACCGCCTCCAGCGGGGCCACCACGACCTTCTCCGCAGGAGGTGCCTTCACCTTCTTCACCGATACCACATCGCCTATTGCCACACCGGCATTGTTCCTGATCAGGCCGTCGATTCGAACTATACCCCTGCCCTCGTCCGAGGGGTAGAGGGGGAGACACTTTGCGACTGTCCTCCGCTTTCCCTTTATCTCAATAACGTCGCCCGTGGAGGCGTCGAGGGCGTCCATGGCGTCGTAGTCAATCCTGGCGACACCCCTTCCTACGTCTCTTGTGTAAGCTTCCAGAACCTTCAGTTGGACCTGCTGCTGGCTCACGCCCGACCCACTCTCAGACAACGTTTACCCTCCTGAAGGCCTTATTAGTCTTGTCCCTGAAAGAGAACGAAATTTCCAGGACGCCGTTCCTGTACTCTGCCTTCCCGCTGTCCGGGTCGACCCGAGCCTTCAACGCGACCTCCGCCTTATACTTCCTGTTCTCCCTCTCCGCCTTCACCACGGCTGTACCCTCGGTGGCTGAGATTTCGATGTCCTTCTTGTCTACCCCGGGCATGTCGAGGATCAGCCTGAGGGTGCTCGTCTTCTCGTCCAGAAGCTGCTCTGTCATGGGGGACCTGAACCCGTCGTTCTGCTGTGGGTTGTCGCCGAAGAACTGTACACTCGGCTTCCCCTCCGGCCCTATTCTCATTTGGAATCCAGCAACAAAAGGCTTGGAAAAGAGCTTTGTGCCTGGGATCCTCTCCCTGACTGCGTCCTGGATGTCCTTCTCCAACTCCTCGAAGTACTTGTCCAGCTCGTCCAACATGTCACGGAGATTCCTCCTGGTATCGTCGCTCATTAGATTAACCTCTGGTTAATTACCGTTCGGTTAAACCTTTTTATAAATCTTGTGGAGAACTCGTCTTCGTGAGCAGTTCAACAATCGAAGGGGTTGTTTCCTCGAAGGCGAGGCTTCGGATCGCAGACCTCATCTCCGTTCGCCCCAGGACTCTGCGCGAGCTGGCAGCCCTCACCGGCATCTCTGTGCAGGGCGTGCTGAAGCACCTGGACAAGTTGAGCAAGCTCGGGCTCGTAGCCGAAAAGCGGGTCGCGGGTGGGTCCATTCCTGTGAGGAAGCTCTACTCAATGAAAGGGCTGCGGATAGGGGACTTCTCCCAAGGCGACCTGACAATCGTGAAGATGTCGAGAAGCCCGGAGCGAGCCGCGAAGAGCGAAGATGCAGTGAGAGACTTGGAATCGCTCGCGGCTGACGCCATAGTTCAGAGACGGCGAATCCGCGACCAGGCCCGGAAGCTTGGCAGGACGATAGATGAGTTTGTGGACACGGAAACACGGATCGATGCAATAATCAGGGCGCTGAAGGTCAAGGACGATGAGAGGCTGCTTGTCCAGACCGCTTTCACGGAAGAGAGCCTTGAGGAAGCGGAGAGGGCGCTCAGGGAGCACCACGGTCTCAGGGACGCTAAGAGAACTTTAGGGATGGCGCTGGCCAGGGCGAGGAAGGTTGGCAAGAATTAGAAAGCTGGTGATGGTCACCAACGACGACAGCGTTCAGAGCAACGGGGTGATCGAGCTCGCGAATGCGATATCCAAGTACGCTGACGTGATAATCGTGGCTCCTGAACAGCCACAGAGCGCGACGGCGCTCAGCCTCACTTTCCACAAGCCATTGCGTGTAAGCAAGGTGAGCAGAGGGCAGTTCGACTGCTTCGCAGTCTCCGGCAGCCCGGGCGACTGCGTCCTCATAGGCGTCAACAAGCTCCTCCCCCGGAAGCCGGACCTGGTCGCTTCGGGAATCAACATAGGCGACAACAACACCTTCGAGGACATTCTCGCTTCAGGCACGGTGGCCGCAGCCCTTGAAGCCGCCCTCACGGGGATTCCCGCAATCGCCTTCTCCATGGAGGTGGGCGAAGAGTCGCTCTTCACGTTAGAGTACGCCCAGCCGGACTTTGCCAGAGCCGCGGTCGTAGCCGGGGAGATAGCCAGAGATGTGCTGGAGAACGGGATGCCTGACGGGGCCGAGCTCCTCAACGTGAATTTCCCCTCAAAGATCGACTCCGGGACTCAGCTGGTCCTGACGGAAGTCGCGCGCAGGAAGTACACTCAGAAGGTCATCGTGAGAAAGGACCCGCGGGGGAGGGCGTACTACTGGCTCTTCGGCGAGCGGCTCTCCGAGTTCCCTGCCAACTCGGACGCAGAGGCCGTCCTGACGAAGAAGCAGATCTCCATAACTCCGCTAGTGCTCAACATGTCCGGTCCCATCTCCGGGGGCCTGGAAAGGCTGAAGGCCACTGTCCAGCAAAGGGTCGGGAAGCGCCCCGGGCGCTCCCGCAGGAATAAATAGCGAGAGGGGCGCGGAGCTCAAGAGATGCTAGCGGGCAGAGACCAGTGGCGCGCGGTGGCCTCCGGCATGAAGACGTTCAGACTCTCGCCTCTCCTGCGCCTGCTTGTCCCGGCCCTCCTCGTTTCTTCCCTGCCGAAGAACGCCATCGGTTTCTCTTTCGAGCGCGGGAGGGCTGGCATAGCTCTGGGCTCTTTCCTGTTGGGTTCTGGCCTGGCGGTCGGCGGGCTCCTCTTTCCCGCGGGCGGGCTGGTAGGGCTAGTGCTCTCCCTCTGGTTGCTTGGCACAACAGGTGCGCTGATGCTGGTCACGGGCTTGAAGCCGATGGCGTTCGTCAAGCCCCTCTGTTCAGGCTGCAGGCTGCTCCCCGTCATCGAGGAGCACGAAGCAATCCATCTGGCGGGCGTGGAGGACGACGACGAGATATGGAGGCTGATGCGGAGCAGGCACAGCTGCGCGAGCCTCGCCCTGGACGGGGACCCAGCGATATGCTGGTTCTGCCCCATCCCGAAGCGACTCCAAGAGCACTGAGGGCATCGGTATGGTGCACAGGGTTGCCGTCGTCGACCGTGACTTGTGTCAGTCGAAGAAGTGTGGGCTGGAATGCATCAAGGAATGCCCGGTCAACATCAACGGGGAAGAGTGCATCGTGCTCGACCCCGATAAGATATCACTGATATCCGAGGAGCTATGCATCGGCTGCGGGATCTGCATCAAGGTCTGCCCGTTCGACGCAATCGACATACTCAACCTCAGCGAGGAGCTCAAGAAGGACAAGATCCACCAGTACGGGGTCAACTCCTTCCGGCTCTTCAAGATCCCCACGGTTCGCAAGGGGCAGGTCGTTGGGCTTGTGGGAAGAAACGGGATAGGCAAGTCGACCGCCCTGAAGGTTCTGGCTGGCTCTCTCGTCCCGAACCTGGGCGACTACGAGCATGAGGCGACGTGGGACAAGTTTCTGTCATATCTCAGCGGCCGGGAGATGAAGGAGCACTTCCGAAGGGTTTCCGACGGGGATATGAGGGTCGCGCTGAAGCCCCAGGCAGTCTATAGGATTCCCGAAGCTTGGGAGGGCGACGCGGGGTCGATGCTGAGGAAGATGGATGAAAGAAGGAAACTCGACGAGGTGGTGGAATCGTTGAGTCTCGGAGATTCCCTTTCCAAGAACGTCAAAGAGCTCAGCGGCGGGGAGCTGCAGAGGCTTGCGGTGGCCGCGGCTGCCCTGAAGGATGCCGAATTGTACCTCTTCGACGAGCCTTCGTCATACAACGACGTATATCAGAGGCTGGCCGTTTCTAGACTGATCAGAGGGCTCGCCGCGTCTGGCAGGGCCGTTCTCGTTGTAGAGCACGACATGGCATTCCTGGATTATGTGGCGGACTATGTGCAGATAATCTACGGCGAGCCGGGTGCCTACGGCGTAGTCTCGGGGCTCTATTCGTCGAGGACAGGGATAAACTCGCTCCTTGACGGATACCTCCCAGTCGAGAACATACGGTTCAGGGACAAGCCGGTTTCATTCGGGCAGAAGTCGGTGGCCGAGGTGGCTGAAAGCGAGAGCGAATTGACGAGCTACACCGACCTCCGGAAGTCCTTCGGGGCCTTCAGCCTATCTGTCTCGGCCGGGACCATCAACCGGAGGACCATCCTTGGAGTTGTAGGGGCGAACGCCCTCGGCAAGACCACCTTCCTCAGAATGATCGCGGGCGAGGAGAAGCCCGACCAGGGAAGCGTCTCAACAGAGGCCAAGGTGGCCTACAAGCCCCAGTACCTTTCATCCGAGTTCAAGGGCACCGTTGGCGAATTCTTCCAGTCGACCCTTGGGACGAAGTACGACGAACCCGTCCTCCAGGATGCGCTCGCCCTGCCACTGAAGATGGAAAAGCTCCTCGCAAGGAATGTTGGCGACCTTAGCGGAGGCGAATTGCAGAAGGTCGCGATCATCGCGACCATGGCACAGGACGCGGAGGTCTATGCGCTGGACGAACCCTCGGCCTTCCTGGACGTGGAAGACAGGTTCGTCATAGCCAAGGCGATATCGAGGCTGGTGAAGGTCCGCGACAAAGGGGCCGTGGTGATCGACCACGACCTGCAGGTCGTGGACCTTGTCTCGGACAGGCTGATCGTATTCGAGGGAGCGCCAGGAGTTGCCGGAGAAGCGAGCCAGCCGCGTGCGAAGGATGATGGAATGAATCTGTTCCTCAGAGAGGTGGGGCTCACGTACAGACGGGACATCACGAGCGGGCGGCCGCGGGTCAACAAGCCCGGGAGCAAGCTGGACAGGGATCAGAAGGCCCGGGGTACCTACTACTACGTGTCGAAGGTCGAAGAGCCTGCCCCGGCTGATTAGGAAGCTCGCCGATGATGCCGGGCTCGAGGGCGGCTCTGCCCGAATCTCAACCGGGGTGGACGTCATTGGCGACATCGCGATAGTCAGGTTCACAGGGCCCGCGCGAACGCCGATGAGGAGGCTGGCCAAGGCCCTCCTCGGCGAGGTGCCCAACGTGAGGTCAGTCTTCCAACAGGAGGGTGGGGTCGAGGGCGAGTACCGTCTCCGCAGGCTGAGGCACCTCGCCGGAGCCAGGAGGACTCTTACTGTCCACAGGGAGAACGGGTGCTCTTTCAAGGTGGACGTGAGGCGCTGCTACTTCTCGCCGAGGCTCTCGACTGAGAGGCTGAGGGTGGCTGTGGCAGTCAAGCGTAAGGAACGAGTTCTGAACATGTTTGCAGGCGTCGGTCCTTTCAGCATCGTGATCGCCAAGCGGAGCGGAGCCCGTGTGACAAGCTGCGAGCTGAACCGGTACGCGTGCAGGCTTCACGAAGAGAACGTCAAGTTGAACAAGGTGGCCAGCCTTGTCGAAGTGGTCAACTGCGATGCGTCGGAGTTGAAGGGAACTGTCAAAGGCAAGTTCGACAGGATTCTGATGCCGCATCCCTCGGCCGCAAATCGGTTCCTCCCAGACGCCCTTTCAGTAGCCAAGAGTGAAGGAGTAATCCACTACTACAGGCATATGCCAGGTCGGAACGAAGAGGAAGCACGAGAGAACCTCGGGCTCGAGCTCGACGAGCTGTTGCCAAAGAGTGCGACCTATCGAATCAGGAGGGTCAGGGAAGTTGGGCCCCGCTGGCTGGAGCTCGTCGCGGACATCACTCCTAGACGCTAGAAGGGAAGGTTCTGGCTGTACCTGTACAAGTGTGCAATGATCCCGAAGGAGACAAGGACGGCACCGATATCGAAGAGGGCCATGTTCCGCAACCCCAGCGCAATGGCTGAAACCGCGAGTCCATTCAAGGCGACTTGGGCGAGAATCAGTAGAAGGAACACGACGTAGACCCAACGCCTATTCAGCAAAGGAGTTAGGGGCGCCACTGCTTTCCTGACCCTTTCCTTCGCCCTCAAGTAGCGCAGGTAGGCGTAGGTTAGGACGAAGGAAAGTGCGCTGACGCCAACCATTGACCCGAAGTAGAGCGTGGGAGGGACCAAGAGCCTCGAGAGAGTCGGCAGCGACGAGTCGGGGTTGACATAAAAGCCCCAAGCGGTCGTGATGAAAATCTGGGCGATGCTTGTGATTCCGAGGGCCGTAAAGAATGGCCTCTCCTTCCAGCTCAGCCTCTTGGAGGTGTCAACGAACGGAACTACAAGTGCCATGAGGATGAACAGGGCGGGTATCACCCCGCCCATGACAAACTTGTCGAACTCTGTCCGGAGAAGGGCGTAGAGGGCGTTGAAGTACCATTCAGGTATTGTTAGTATGGGGGAGCTAGGGCTGTACGGAGTCCCCAACTCGACTGGGAAAACTCCCCCAATTATGAACAGCATTCCCACGACGGAAGAGACCACAGGGATGTCGAAGACGAGGTAGCGCGGAAAGTGGAGAAAGACGAGTAGAACCATGACCATCGGAAAAATGAAAACGTGGGCAGAATAGAGCCTCAGTATGAAGTCAGTGAAGCCGGCGCCGAAGACGGCGAGCCTGAGCTGCCCGCCAATCACCGGCGAGGCGTTGGCCAGGGAGGAGCCAATCTCGATTGCAAGCCCTCCTCTCTGGTTGAAGATCAGGTCGTAGCCGGTGTAGGCCTCAACCACGGTTATCACCCCCAGAATTATTCCCGTCACCCAGAGGACTTCGTTCTTAATCTTGAACCTGCCGCTGAAATACTGATAGTACAAGTGAAGGATGGCCAAGACAACCATGGCGTTTGAGGCGACATAGTGGAGGTTCCGAAGCAGCCATCCGTAGGGGACTGCATCGTTGATCCGGGCAACGCTCGAGAAGGCGCATGTGAGGCTGCCGCAGCCAGCGAGCGTGGGCTGGTAATAGATCATCAATGCGCCCCCTGTCACGCCAAGCACTAGGAAGGTGATTCCTGTCAGAACGCCGAGGAAAGCTAGAGGGCTTACGAACCTCTTTGGAAAGGTGTACTGGATTCCCATCCACACCGTTCGCCCTAGTCCGTCGACTAACCAATCGTAAAGCTTGGAGACGAGATTCCGTTTCTGCGGCTGCTGGGCTTGCGCCAACTAATCACCCGGAGCCTGTTCCGGCGAGTTTGATGTAGGTGTCGTAGCTCCTGTAGTTCCGGCCGTATCCTATCACTCCGTTGTGTTCCACATCCCAGACGGGAGGCTCGATGTTAAGCGTCCCGTCAGAATCGGCGGTTAAGGTGAGCATGGGTATTGCGTTTGTGGGCGGGGGCTGCTGCGAGGCCGGGCCGTCCACCGCACGGCCGTCGGGTATCTCGTAGATGCTTCCGTGGCAGGGGCACTCGTACTGCTCGTGGCCGACTGCCGGGTTGTAGTTGGGACTGCACCAGAGGTGGACGCAGACCTTGCTTAGGGCCACGAAGGCGGTCGCGTCTTTGGCGTCGCCGCCGAAGGTTGAACCGGCAGGCAGCCTGATCAGCTCGAACTTGACGAAGGTGTCCGGGTTGTCCGTGTCCTCAGTGAGGTTTCCAGATGATGGGTATGTGAGGACCCAATGAGAATCGGGGGGGAAGGTGCCGAGGTCGTTAACATTCACAGTCTTACCTGCGGCCGAACCGTACTTTGAGTTGTTGTCGACGACCACCTTCTGCCTCTTGTACGCGCCCGTGCTCCCGACTGAAGACGTGAGGAATGTCCCCCATGGGACGAATGGTGCGATAGAAAGAATCGCGCCCACGGCGAGGACTGCCTTCACGAAGTTCCGTCTGCCGCTGCTCTTGGGAGGCTGCGGTTTCTGAGTCGGAGGCG
>JAJTZC010000028.1:0-1165 GCA_032906705.1 Nitrososphaerales archaeon | reverse complement strand
GGAACCTACACCTATCGCTGCATCTACCACTCTTGGATGTCAGGAACTGTCGTCGTAAAGTCAGGCTGACCTCGTAAGGCGAATATATCCCGCCGATTCGGAATCCGCGCTTGAAGGTTCTCACGGGAAAGGAAGAGCTGCGCGAGCTTTCACGCGACGCTGGAATAATCGAGCTCGTTCCCTTCGCTGCCTACGTGGCGTCCAGCGAAACCGAGGTTATCGAAGCCGTATCGCGAGCTCAGTCGAACGGCCTTTCTCTGACCCCGAGGGGAGGCGGTACCTCGATACCGAGCCAGTCGGTCGGGCGAGGAATCATCCTGCTCCAGGAAAGGAAAGCCTCCCGATTCACCCCGACGGGAGGGGTCGAGTGCGAACCAGCCCTCCTGAAATCTGAATTCAACGCGGTCCTTGACACCAGAGGTTGCTGGATGCCAGTGGACCCTTCCAGCTACCAAATGTGCAGTGTCGGAGGCATGGTCGCCAACAACTCCTCTGGGTCGAGGACCGTCAAGTACAAGTCCACTATCGACTACGTTGAGGAGCTCCGCGTCGTCCTCCCCGAAGAGGGGCTGGTTCGAGTCGGACCGCTTTCCATTGATGCAGCCTTGTCTGCGGCGGGCACCACTGGCCAAGTCGCTCGTCTGCTCGTCGAGAACCAGCAAGCCATCAGGGACGAGGCGCCAAGGGTCACCAAGAATTCATCCGGGTACAGGCTCGACAGGGTGGTGCACGGTGCCCTATTCGACTTGCCGAAACTGTTCGTGGGTTCTGAGGGGACGCTCGGAATCGTCACTCTTGTCAAGTTCGCTACCCGCACTAAGCCCGTCTCGAGGGCTTTGCTAATCTTCGAGACAGGCCTCACTGAACTCAACGTGCTGGTTGCCAGCCTTCGCGCCCATGCGCCCAGTGCCCTGGAGCTCGTGGACAAGTCGGTATTCACTGCGACAGGCAAGGGCGACAAGATCAGGGGCTTCTCAAGGACGGACGAAGAATACCTTGTCTTCTGTGAGTTCGATGGGTCCACCCCGGAGGAGGTGACACGCGCGCTCGAGGCCGTTTCGATTGACCCGCAACCTTCCGGTTTCGAGCCTGTGGCCATGACCGACCGCGGGGACATCGCCAGGGCCTGGGAGCTGCGGAACGAGACCCTGACCGTCGCGGCTGA
>JAJTZC010000027.1:0-17988 GCA_032906705.1 Nitrososphaerales archaeon | reverse complement strand
TGGCTCTGTTGAGTCATCGGGGTATGATAGAGAAACATCAAGCACGAATGTCGCGAAGACTTGACAGAACCTTTTGCACATTCATGTCGAAGGACCTGGGAGGTCACTCCTCGAAAGCGAAGGGAGACCTTCCCTTCGCAGACAGGAACGCAGCGATGAAGGTCCCCGCGTTCCAGGACTGGCCGTACTGGCCCATGGGCTTCCCGCTCCTGCCATCCAGCCATTCGTTGAAGCCGACCCTCTCACCAGTGATGAAAGCGTTGTTCGCGTCGGCGAGCGCCTCGAGCTCCTTCGAGGATCCCTCGACCCCGAGGCTGTTGAGGACGCTGACGTAGAGCCCGCCGACGAAGGGCCAGACTGCCCCATTGTGGTAGGCGAACTGGTCGCTCCTGTGCTGCGGAGGAAGGGACGCGTTGAAGGTCGTGTCGAACCCGGGCTCGCCGGGCTTGTAGGGTGGGTCGAGCACCCTGACGGGATACGGGCTCGTCAATCCCCGGGAGCGCGCGACTGCCAGAATCGAGTGAGATGTCTTGAGCTCGGAGAGCCCTGACAGAATGCAGAGGATGTTAGATAGTGTGTCAAAGTGGTCGTCAATCCGGGCAAAGGAGACGTATTGTAGGTAGTACCTACGTGAGAGACCCAGAGGCTTGCGTGAGGAAAGGAGTTCTCCCAACCTGGGCCAATACTCCGAGACTCTTGCTGGACTGTCCTTTCCAGGGAGGAAGACGTCGGTAAACCGCTCCTGCAGCGAGTCGAGGTCTGGAATCCCCTGGTCGAGCTTCCTCCCGGCCGCGCGGCAGAGGTCGATGACGGATCTGGTAGCCAGTATGAATAGGACGTTGTTGTAGAGCGTCTTCCCAGTCCGCTGTACGGCCGCGTCCATCCAGTCGGCGCCCTGCGGAGAGTCGATCAACCAGCTGTTGTTCGCGTCCTGGTATCTCAGCCACCGGTGGGCTTCCAACGCAGCGTCCAGCGGCTCCTTCAGGAGACCTCTGTCCCTGGTCGTGCGGAATAGGTCGCTTACGCCGATGATGTACCAAGAGGACGAGTCTGTGGAGCCGGAGAACCCGAACTCCGGCCTCGCGGTACTCAGGTCGAACATGTTCGCTACCTGACCCAGTGGAGAGCGCGTCTTCGCGAAGGTATCCACCGTGTCCCTGGCGCACCGAAGGAGGTCCTGGTCCTCCAGCATGTTGGAGCCCGCGAACGTGATGAAAGAGTCCCGCGCCCAGACCTGGTTGTAATAAGCGGAGGATGCCTTCAGGCCCCTTGGAGTGATGTTGCGCTTGAGCAGGTCGATTGCCCGTTCGTAGGTCAGCTGAACGAGCGACGGCGTTCCCTGTCCCTCCTGCTACCTCGCGGTCTGCTCGATTGCCAGAGTTATTCCGCCGAAAATCTCCTCCACCTTCTTGGTGGCGAAACTCCTCAGCAGTGTCGAGCCCAGGCCAGCAATCAGTCCCGTGATATCTGCGTCGGCCGTCCAGCTCATCTTCGTGGTCGATTCCCCCGTGAGAGTGAATGTGCTTGAGATTCTCATCGAACTTCCGCCTCCAGAGCCCTCGACAAGGAGCCTAGCCTTCACGGGCGCCGCCCTTTCTGCAACCATCATCTTCACCTTGAGCGTGCTTGAAGCCACGGCGACTCCAACCTTGATCTTGGCCTCAAGAGTCGAACCGTCGATGACCCGGACATCCTCCGAGTCGGGGAGTGTCTTTGCCAAGAAGTTAGGATCCGTTAGCAGACCGAAGACCCTCGAGGGGCTCGCATTGATGGTAACCGACCCATCGAGGTGAAGCTCCAATGATGGGCCGACGCCCGAGCCGCCGTATAAAACTCACTTGTAGGACTCGAAGTCCTTTCCGAGAACGGCGGAGGCTATCTTGAGCTCCATTATCTCATCGGTGCCCTCGTAGATCCTCGCCACCCTCGTGTCCAGGAAATGCTTCGCCACGGGGGAGAGGATTGAATAGCCGAAGCCGCCGAAGACCTGCAGGGCCCTATCCGCCGCTTCGAAGGCCGACCGCGACGCCACGTACTTTGCGATTGCCGAGAGCCTGTCAGCCTCTTGCCTTAGCCCGATGTTCTTGCCGTCCTTCTCGTACTCCTCCTTCCTGAGTGCGGCCCTATAGACCAGCCACCTGGCTGCCTCGAGGCTCGAGGCGATGAAGGCGATGTGTCTCTGAATCAACTGGTGCTTCCCAATCTCCTTACCGTGCTGGACCCTCGACCTCGCCCTCTCTGAGACCTGATTAAGGCAATCTTCCATTACTCCGAGACAGCCGGAGCCGACCCCTATCCTTCCGTTCAGCAACGCGGAGTAGGCCACTGCGAAACCCTTCCCCTGGGGTCCAATCACGTCCTCCTTCGCGACCAAGACCTCGTCGAAAGAGAGGAGCGACGTGTCCGAGGTGAACAGCCCGACTTTCTCCTCGAGCCGCATGTCTACGCTGAAGCCCTTTTGCTTGGTGTCCACGAGGAAGGCGGTCAGACCCGAGGATTCCCCTTTCGGGTAGGCGAAGACGATGACGTGCGTCGCTATGGAACCGTTCGAAATCAAGTACTTGGACCCCGTGATCCTGAAGGAGCTACCCTCTTTGACATAGGAGGTCTTCAGCGAAGATGGGTCGCTCCCAGCCTCGGGCTCAGTGAGCCCATACGCAAGAAGCATGTCGCCTCGGGCGGCCTTCGGGAGATAGCGCTGCTTCTGTTCCTCGTTCCCCCAATCCTGTAAGGTGAGGCTCCCCAGGCACTGGTGGACGTCAGCGAAGGTAACAGGCCCCATCCCCACCTGGCCGAGCCTTTCGATGAAGAGCGCCTGCACGAGCTGCCTGGCTCCCCTTCCCCCGTACTTTTCCAGAATCGGGACCCCGAGGAGGTTGTGCTTTCTCAGAATCTTCACAGTCTCCGGGTTGTACTTCCTTTCGACGTACTTTTCGAACTCTGAGGTCACAAGTTCGGAAGCCGCCATGTCTGCATCCCTAAGGAGGGAGAAGTCGCCTTCTGAAAGCCCGATGAGGTTTGACACCTCTCGCACCGCGTCCTCGAAGAGCCGCTCCATTTCGGCGCATCTCGGCCGATGGGGCTGCCTTTAACCATCGCGCACGGATTCAGATTTTTGTAGGAGCGCAGGTGGGAAGGTGACGTGAAGAGGGGGCTTCCCGGGGACCCGATCTATTGGACATATCATATGGTCGAATGGGGCGGCATGAAGCAGAACTCGTCCGACCAAAAATGCGTCCAGTGCGGCGGGAAGATGAGCAGAGTGGAGGGTGTCACTGACAGAAAAGGCAACCCATACGACGGCCTGGTCTGCCACGTCTGCAAAAGAGTAGTGTGGGTCAGAAGCGGCTAGGCAGATTTCCTGTCCCGGAAGCCTTCGCCGTACTTGTGGGGCCGGCCAAGGTTCTTCCCGAGTTTCCTCATGAAGACCTCGTCGAGGTTTGCCTTCGGGTCGATCAACCTCGAGGCGTCCAAGACGTAAAACAGCACGTCGATAAGTTCCTCAATCGTCTCGGCAGTCGGCTTACCTTTCTTCCACGAGTCTCCAGCCTCGCCCAGCTCTATGAAGGCGAAGAGCAATTTGTTCGCGATTTCATCAGGGGTATTGCCGAAGCCCTTCGCTGCCACGAGCTCGGCCACCTTCCTTTTCGCCTCTTCGAGCGTAGGCATTCTTGACGCTGACCTCGTGAGAGCTAAGAAGCTTTGCTCTTCCGGGCGACAACGGTCCTGTAATATTCGCACGAACCCCGGAGGGTGCAGCTCCCGCACTTGGGTCCTATCGGCTTGCAGACCGTCTGACCGAATCGGACGAAGAGGTCGTTCAGCTCGAGCCAGAATTTCTTCGGTACCGATCTTGTGAGGGCGCTCTCGGTATCCTCAGGCTTCTTCGTCCTTACCAGCCCAAGCCTGTTCGAGATTCTGTGCACGTGGGTGTCCACAGGTATCGCGGGCTCGTTGAACGCATAGACCAAGACGCAGTTCGCTGTTTTGCGGCCCACCGAATGTAGGGTCAGCAGGTCCTCAATGTTTGACGGCACCTCGCCACCGAAGTCGGTGAGAAGCTGGTTTGAAACGCGGATTATGTTCTTTGTCTTCATGTTGTAGAAACCCGCAGGCCGTATCAGCTTCCGCACCTCCGAAGGGTCAGCATGCGCGAGCTGCACGGGGGTGCTGTATCGTGAAAACAGGTTTTCAGTTGCCCGAGTTGTGTTTTCATCTCTGGTTCTGTGTGACAGTATGGTGCCAATCAGTACCTTGAAGGGATCCCCCTGCTCAGTATCCTGCAGCTCCGACAGTGCTGTCGCCCTGGCGTCGTCAGAGCTGTATACCATCCCCCTCATTCTGCGAAGGATGCCGGAGATTCTCACGCCTGCTCTATTGCCCAAGGGTCCTTCTTGTACCACTCGGCGACCTCCTGGCAGGTCTTCTGCAGGTCAAACTTGGGCAGATAACCGAGTTCGGTCCAGCTCTCCTGGGTGTCCATGCGGAGGCGCCCCCTCAATTGCTCCTTGGTGTACGCTGGCAGCGGAGACTTTGCGAGAATACTCTCCCTCCTGATGCGTGCCTGCTTGTCGAGCGCGGCTGCGATGCCCGACGCCAGGGCCTCCGGCGAAGCATCGAATGACTTCAGCAGATATATGCTCCTGGTGAGGCCTAGATTCCCCGCTGCCTTGAACATCGCTTCGGCTATGTCCCTGGGGTGTGAGAAAGACATCTCGCCGGACAGTGGAAGGGTAGCCGAACCCGCCTCAATCATGCTCAGCAGAGGAATCGTGAACGACTGGTCTCGCGAGCCCACTGCCTTGGCCGGCCGTATGATGACAACCCGCGGCGAACGACTTCGTTTCGCAAACTCGAGGAGAGTCCTGTCAGCTTGCAGCTTCGACCTCTGGTACTCACCGGCTGGCTCCGGCTCTGACTTGGCTGTGACGTTGGGGGAACGGAAGCCGTAGACGTCGAGCGCGCTGAGGTGGACTAGGGTCTTCACCTTGGCCTCCTGGGCCACCTCGAGAAGGTTCGCGACGCCTTCGGTGTTGATCTTCTCGAAGTCGGTGTCGTAGCCAGGCATGGGGGAGGCCATGCTGTAGATCGTGTCCACCCCCTCCATCGCCTCATGAAGTGAGTGGTGGTCGAGCAGGTCGGCCTCTATCCCCTGCACGCCGTTGAGGTCCATGGTCTTGAGGTGTGCCCCTTTCCTGAAGATTCCCTTCGATATCTCGTTCTGCTGGAAGAGGTATTCAACGACGTGACCCCCCACGAACCCGGTCGGCCCAACGAGAAGGTTCAGCCCAGTTCAGACTCCCTAGCACGCTATGCGGAACCCAGGTGAGTGTGGCTGTGCTTCTCGCCTTTTGGGGGCCTAGCCTCGAACTCACCCTTCACCAGGCGCAGCTGAAGGTCTTCCTCGAAGCTCGCCACGTCTCCGACAAGTTCCTTGATCTTTAGTCTGGCGGAAGGGGAGAGCTGTGGAGAGAAGTTCTGGCCGCCGAACCGGCCATAGGCAACGCCGGTGAACTTGATCTTCGAGCCCTTGAGGCTGATGAATCCCCGCACAAGGTTTGCCACGTCGCCCTCGCTGACGTAATCGATCACTATCTGATACTCTGGCAGACTCAAGCAGCCGGCCTGTTTCTGAGGTCGTTTATATTCGCTGAGGCACTCACATCACTCTCAGAACGCAGGCGATGACCCGAGTATCTCAGACGTTCTGCAGGACTGCACCCAGAAACCTTCTACGGTTGGAAATCCGGCGGCCTGTAGCGCGCACGGACCATTTCTTTGAGCGAGGTCACAAGGTCGAAACTCGAGCCAACGATGTCGGTCTGAGTAATGATTCCAACAAGCTTCCCCCCTTCCATCACTGGGAGCTTCTTGACTCCGGTTGCAGCCATGGTCTTCGCCGCATCCTCCAGCCTCTCGTCTGGACCAATCGTGATGAGCTTCTTGCTTAGGAATCCGACGCGAGTCTTGGCTGGGTTGAGGCCCCTCGCGACCGCCTTTGAGACATCCCCCTCTGTGATGATGCCCACCGGCCTGTCTCCCGCGAGAATGACAAGCGAGCCTATCTTCCATTGCGACAACCGCTTGGCGGCATCAAGCACTTTCGCCTTGGAGTCTATGGTGCGGACGCGTCTGCTCATAACATCCTTGACGTAGATCACCGCCTACCTCACCACCAAGACGCTGCACTGCGCATGGCTCACCACTCCGTTGGAGACGCTTCCCACGAGGAGCTTCCTGAACCCGCTCATGCCCCTTGTTCCCATGACAATCAGGTCGAACCTCCCATCGACAGCGAACTCGACTATCGCCTGCACAACAGATGAAGCCTCCTGAACTTCTACCTTCGCGGTGACGCCCTCCTCCTTCGCAACAACCACGGCCTCGTCGAGAACTTCCTTCGCCTTCGACGCCGCAGCCGCTTCAAGGGCGCTGAAGTCAATCTGTGGCATCGGTCCTGGAGCGGCATACGCAAGGGCGGGGAGTGTGTAGACGTTGAGTACCGTCAACGTTGAGTTGAACTCCTTCGCGAGTGCGCAGGCGCGTTTGACTGCTTTGACCGAGTCGTCAGACCCGTCGAAGGCTGCTAGTATCCGCTTGAAGCCATTCGTCGGCATCGTCCCTCGAGAGATGGATGACGGCTCGATATTTAAGGCGGCCCAGCGATTTCCAAGATTGAATATCAGGGCTGGGAATAGCGTTCCTGCTTAAAATACCTCGAGAGGTTCCCTACTGTTCAAGAGGCAGACGAAAAGAATTGCAAGCGACACAAGGAAAATGGGCTGCTAGATTCATCTGGGCTTCAGTAATTCAAGGCCTCCTGGCAACGATCGTAACTCTGCTCATCATAGACCCGACAACGCTATTCAACGGTTCAGGCCTGTACTACTCGGCGTCGAGGGTCATCGCCGGAAGTGGCGGAGGAACTTGGATGTTCACAGGCTACATCACCTACTTGGTGGTCGGCGTAGTGGCAATGGCTGTGACCGCCATCTTCTACTTCTACATCGAAGGCGTGCAGGGCAAGGTCTACCGCGGACTCTCTTCCTACTTGGCTTGGGGACACCTCATCTTAATGAACGTCGGCGTGGTCGGCTCGATGTTCCTGATGATGCGGGGAGGATACCTGGCTGGATGGGCTGCAGCGGCGACGAGCGCAGGGGGCGGCGGTCTGACACCGGCGCAGATACATGAGCAGATACTCGGCTGGCTACCAGTGCCGATCGGTTCTTTCATTGTCCTGGCAGCGTTGGGCGCCCTTCTCGGTGGCCTCGGATTCATTATCAGAAGCAGGATGAAGTAGCTCCTGCTTCTTCCTCTTTCTTTCGACCTACTACTTCCCGAATAGACTCAAATACGAACAGAGGGCCGCTTGAAATCGAGAGGTTGACGGTTAGGTTCCTGACAGGCGGTCACCCGTGGAGATAACGAACCCGGCGACAGCCCAGTCGCTGGTGCAGGCGCTGGGAGACGAGTATGCCAAGAAGATTCTTCTCTCCGCTATCCCGACCGCGAAGTCCGTCGAGGACCTGAGCAAGGAGAACGACATTCCTCTCAGCACTTGCTACAGGCGCGTCCACGAACTGCTCGACGCCAGGGTCCTCCTCGTGGACAGGATAATCGTGACAAATGAGGGCAAGCGCTACGAGCTTGTCAGGAGCGCGTACAGAACGGTCCAGGTGGACCTCGAGAACGGCGTCATGAAAGTATCGGCCGTGGTCAACGAGGACGTTGCAGACAAGTTGAGGCGCCTTTGGCTTTCAATGCAGAGCGGTGGTTCCTAACGATGAGAAACGTGTTGGTTCCTTTAAAAGTGAGGAGAGGAGATGAGCTGGAGTAAGTTGGTTTTGCCCCTTGACGTACTGAGAGTCGCCCAGGGCTTCGTTTTGGTCTTCGGGCTCGTGGTGATATTCTACGCGGCGAGGGGATACCAGAGGACCAAGAGCAAATCGATGCTGCTGCTCGGGATCGGATTCGCATTCGTCAGCGTGGGCGCCGTAATGGCCGGGATTCTCTTCGAACTGCTCAACGTCGACCTCCTGACGGTGCAGGCTGGAGAGGCAATCGCGGAGGCCATCGGGTTCTTCATCATAGTGTACTCGCTGGCTGTAACGAAGGGCTAGACCAGTTGGCGGTGCCTGCACTTCTTGGCTCGGGTCAGCGGAGACGCGGAGCCCCCACGTCCGCCGCACTCGTTCTCAGGCAGGCGTGAGGAGCCTCGATGAGTACCGCCGTCCGGAGAGGCCCTACAATAACTTCCGCGAAGCTGGCACTCTCCGCAGTCACAGACGGGTCTGTCATAGCGCTCTCGGGGTTCAATATGGCTGTCAACCCCGAGTACTTGATCCTGCAGCTCTGGCGCAGCTACAAGGCGACGGGTCATCCTAGGAACGTGTTCCTGATAGCAGAGTCGCTGCCCGCAATCCCAGGGCGCGCGCTCGACAGGGTCGCGAAGGAGGTCTACAACTCTGGAGACGGTGGCCTCATACGAGGAATATCGGTGCCCTACTTCGGCTTCGCCCCCTGGCTGCAGAAACTGGTGACCGAGAACAGGCTCGAAGCGTACAGCTGGCCGATGGGGGCCGCGGCGTACTGGTTCAGGGAGGTCGCGTCTGGCAGGCCAGGCCTGATCAGCAAGATCGGCGTCGACACTTCGATAGACCCCAGATACGGAGGTGGGAG
The DNA here is from genome assembly GCA_032906705.1 of Nitrososphaerales archaeon. Lineage (GTDB taxonomy): Archaea > Thermoproteota > Nitrososphaeria > Nitrososphaerales > Gagatemarchaeaceae > DASPPF01. The sequence goes on along the minus strand of JAJTZC010000027.1, from coordinate 9,306 downwards.
GTTGAACGAGATGGCAGAGAAGAAAAACACCTGCAGGGTCCGGAGGCTGGTCATCGACGACGGTGACTATCTCATCTTCGAGGCGCCGAAGCCAGATGTCGCCTTCATCAGGGCGACTACTTCAGACCCCGTGGGCAACCTCACAATGGAGGAGGAGCCGATGCGCGGTACTGTCCTCAGCATCGCCCAGGCGACCAAGGCGCATCCAAACCCGGGAATCGTGGTCGCGCAGGTCAAGAAGGTGATGCGGAACGGTTTCGCGGACCCAAAGTCGGTCGAGGTGCCCGGCCCTTTCGTCGACTACATCGTCGTGTCGCCCGAGAGGTACCACTGGCAGTCAGGCTCGGCCGCATTCGACCGACGCCTCCTGGTGGGAGCGCCCAAGAGGGCACCGCGCCCGGCCGCTCCGAGGGAAGCCTTGCCCCAGCATGAGGTCATCGCGAAGAGAGTCCTCCTGGAGCTTGTCGAGAGGGCGAAGACTGGGGGTAAGGCAGTCGTGGTGAACCTTGGAATCGGCATCCCTGCGATGATCTCGAGGCTCGCATTCGACGAGAAGTTGACGGAGTATATCGTCACCGTCATCGAATCCGGACTCTGGGGAGGGGTGGCCCTGACGGGCGTGGACTTCGGCATAGCCCTCAACCCTTTCGCGGTATCCACAATGCCCGACATGTTCTCGAACTTCGAGGGTGGCGTGATCGACGCGGCATCTCTCGGGTTCCTCCAGGTGGGGGAGAACGGCGACGTCAACCCGTCCATGCTCCCGGGAAGGATCTACGGGCCAGGGGGCTTTCCGGTCATAGCGGGCGGTTCGCCGAGGATCTACTTCGCAGGCGCGTTTACTGCAGGCGAATCCAAGCTGGTCGTCAAGAGAGGCGAGTTGCAGATAATCAGGGACGGAGGAACGAAGAAGTTTGTGAGAGAAGTCTACAGGAGCTTCTTCAGCGGAAGCCAAGCCCTTCTGTTCAAGAAGCAGGTGCTCTACGTGACGGAGCGGGCGGTATTCACGCTCACGCCGGGGGGGCTCGAACTGACTGAGGTTGCACCGGGGGTCGACATCGAGCGCGACGTCGTTTCGAAGATGGAGTTCCGGCCGAGGGTCTCGCCGAAGGTCGTGCAGATGGACGAGCGAATCTTCGGAGGGGGAACGATGCGTCTGGCGGACGAGCTGAGATGATGGGACGCCCTCAGTCGGGCGAGAACCGTTAAAGACACCTCGGGGCTACGCGAGAGGGTTCGGAGTTTGCGGTCCGCGTCGAAGAGGGCGATGTCCGGCGCTGGGGTGGCGCTGATTGTGTTGATACTCGTCTCCGCAGTGTTCGCCATTGTTTACGTTGATACGGTTCAGGGAAACGGCGACCAGATCGCTCGGCTTCAAACGCAGATTCAGCAACTTTCGTCTGACCAGAGTGCCTTGAAAGCGTCCCTCTCAACCCTGAACAAGAGCCTGCCGGTGATAAACCAGGCTCCGACCATCAGGCAGATACGAGAGACCTGGTACCTCTCGCCGGCGGCCCATCAGGACCGTTTCGAGCCTTCATTCATCAGCGTGAACCAGGGAGACCAGGTACAGCTCACGTTGATAGACAACGACACGGTAGCACACGACCTGGTAATCGGACCACCATACAACATCGTGGTGAACGCCACGGTACCGGGCATGATCAACGACCTCACGGGCCAGGAGTTCAAGACGCCGGCAAAGAACAACTCTCCGGGGGTGACGGTTTCCGGGACCCCTGGAAGCGTCTCCGCAACCTACTCTTTCGTCGCAAAGTATCCCGGCATCTTCGAATTCGTCTGCACTTACCACGCCCAGGTCGGCATGATAGGTTACCTAGTGGTCCTCCCTAACGCCGCATTCACCACGATAGCTCCGGCCGGACAGCTGGCCACCAATCCGGGAGCGTTGAAGGTCAGCATTGTACCCGGTGCCGGTTCGAACACGACCAGTAAGGGTTACTCGCCCAACGCGGTCACGCTGGTCATTGGGGCCGACAATACAATAACTTGGATAAACAATGACAATGCACCGCATACTGTCACAGCCGACGATGGAAGCTTCACATCAGGCAACATCGCCCCAGGCGCGTCATTCAGTTTCACCTTCACCAAGGCCGGCACTTTCGGATACCATTGCGTCTATCACCCTTGGATGACGGGCACTGTGATAGTAAAGGCCTAGCGAAGCGTTTCCTTCTGAATCAGCTCTGACAGCTTCTGGAAGTAGAGCCTCGTCGCCGTGGGCATCTCTTGCAGGTTCGAATCGATTGCATCGAGAACATACTTCACCGCCCTCTTGGAGGTCTTGAACTCGAACTTCATGGGAAGGATTGGATCCTGTTCGACCGAGATCGAGTCGACGAGGTGGTTAGGCGCCGTGGCCCTCGCGTCGCTGGCTACCCTCTCGTACCAACCGGCAAGTACCTTTGGCTCTAGTCCCAGCTTGAGGTTCTCTATCTCCTGAAGCAGCCTCTGGAGCACAAGCATCTCCTCGTTAGCCACGACCAGTTCAGAAACATTGGGGGTGCCGTGGCCTTATAGGAAAAAGTGTGCAAACAAGTTGAGCAGGAGTGTGAGCGCCTAACTGCAGCGCATCTGGAAAAGCTCGGTCTTTTCGTACTCTGCTTCCCAGAGGTGGGTGCTATTCCTGGCCCTGCGGACTGCCAGCAGCGTGTACCCCGAGGGCGTTTCGCCCTGCGCCCGGGTGAGGATTCTGGTGGCGGGCTCGCTCTCCTCGTCGTAGGTAACGACGAGATTCTTCCTGTACTTCTCGATCTCCTTTAAGTGGTCGGCCAGGCAGAGGGTCTTCCCCTGCAGGCGCGATGAGGTGAGCAGCTTCACCTCGCTGCCGCATAGTTCACACTTCACCTTCTTCATTCCGCAGTCCATGCAGACTCGACCGACGCCCACAACCAGCGGGAAGGTGCCCGCCGAGGCCTCGACTGCGCCGCATACCGCGCACTTCGCCGGAGACTTCGAGGACATGTGCTGCAAAGTTCTGGCTCGCGCGCTCCGTCAATCAATTTAAGGTTGCCTCGCCCGAGGAACTGGTAACTTGTCAGCTCCTGAGTGTATTTTCGAGTTCAGATTTCATCTAAAGTTCTGAAGAGTTAACAGCGTCCTCCGGGGTCAAGAATAGCTTAATACTTGCTGGAACCCTCGATGGCTGCAGATGGCTTCCAAACTCACTGAACTCCACAGGGAGGTGAAGGGTCTCCGAAGAGAGATCGAGGAGATAAGGGAGATCCTGATACCTGAAGTCTCTCCAAGCGCAAAGGACAGGAAGGCGGTGGCAAGAGGCAGGAAAGAATACGCGCAGGGCAAGGTGGAAGGGTGGGGCGATGTCCGGAAGCGAGTTACGGATGAATAGTTGTATCGTGTCATCCTGACCAAGCGAGCAGCAAAGGGCCTAGAGAAGGCGCCTGAACATGTCAGAAGGAAGAGCATCGAAGCGCTGGACGCACTACAGCAATCATTCGCACCGGTCAGGCTCTTCGATGTAAAGAGGCTCAGAGGCATGGAGGGAGCGTTCAGGATTAGGGTAGGTGATTGGAGGATAATTTACGAGCTTCACAGGAAAGACGCCATGATAGTTGTCCTGGAAATAGGTCCGAGAGGGAGTGTCTACCAATAGGGTGCACGGCCTTCTAGGGGGACTGCTACCTTACCGGCTCCTGAGCCTATTTCGAGTTCAGATTTCATCCAAGGTTCCGAAGAGTTAACAGCGCCCTCTCCCGACCGAGGCCTAGTTGCGCCTGGAATCCGCCGAGGCATTCCCGATAAGGCTGAAGGCGGAAGAGAAGCTTCGCGGTGGGACGTTCACATACACTCACTACCAGACCGTGCTCGTTAAGGCCGTCTGTGACGGTGTGGCGGGCTGGGGGGAGGCCATGACGAGGCAGGAGCCAAAGGCAACCGCCCTCCTGGTCAGCCATCTCGCGGACGAGTTCATTGGGACAGATGTGGTGCGACCCTCGAGCGTCTGGGAGAGAATCTGGAAGGTACTCCGCGTCAGGGGCCATACGAGGGGAACAGACGTGGAGGCGTTGAGCGGCCTCGACATCGCCCTTCATGACTGCCAAGCGAGACTCGCCGGGAAGCCGTTGAATCGCCTTCTCTCCAGTCGCGTCTCCGAGACTGTCACAGCTTACGCCGGCTCGCTCTTCGAATCACGCGGATCCTTGGAGGACCAGGTGGAGGCGGTCATGGCGGCAGGCCTTGCAGGTGCCAAGGTCAAGGTCGGTTTCGGACCCTCGAAGGACGCACAGATTCTGAAAAAGGTTCGCAAGATGATGGATGACAGGATGCTCGTGGCCGACGCGAACGGTGCGTACGACCTCGCCAGAGCCCGGAAGGCCTGCGTGCTCTTCAGGGACCTCAGACTCGCCTGGTTCGAGGAGCCCCTCCTTTCGGACGACTGGGAGGGTTACGCGAAGCTAGGGGCGCACAATCCGGTTCCTATCGGGGCAGGTGAGAGCTGGTTCGCCGGGGATTTCGATGAGACCATACGGAGAGGGCTCGTCCGCGTGCTAGAACCGAGCGTGAGCAGGTGCGGCGGCGTGGGCACAGAGTTGATGCTCGGGAAGCTGGCAGCCCGACGGAAGCTGGGCTTCTCCCCGATGACAGGCATGAACTCGGCAATCTCCCTTGCCGCGTCCCTCCACGTAGCATCGTCGACCCCGTCGCTCGGCGTCGAGTACAACCCCTTCCCGAACCCGCTTCAGACAGAGCTCGCCACAGGCTTGCCTCAGCCGAAATCTGGCAGGCTTGCTGTGCCCCCGGGGCCAGGAATCGGCATCGAGGTCGACGAGAGCTTCGTCAGAAGGAACGTCGTCTAGTCCAGTTGCGCCGGCACGCGAACATGCGGCTCAATGATTCAGAGCAAGGCCGCTAGAGCGTCAACGCTGGAGATCGCCCCGAGAGCCCCAGTCCCGCGGATGTCCCTGTCCACGCCCGTCTTGACAAGGATCGCGTCGACCCCAGCCCGCACTGCGCCCAGGATGTCCGTGTCAATCTGGTCCCCTATCATCACGGCCTCATGGCGGCTGCATCCCGCGTCTCTCAGGGCAATCCTGAACATGAGAGGCGAAGGCTTGCCCACGGCCGTCGCACGCTTCCCCGTCGCATACTCCAACGCCTTCACGACTGGACCAGTTGCCACAGCCGGACCGTCACGGCCCATGTAGAGCGGCGCGACGTGGGTCGCGACGATTGAGGCCCCGTTGCGGACGACCCTCGCGGCGTGATTCAGCTTCTCGTAGGTCAACTTCCTGTCGAGCCCGATGACAACGAAATCTGCCCTGTCTCCCACGGTGCGCCTGTGACCGAACCGCCTCAACTCTGCATCCAATCCAGGTTCCCCGAGAAGGAAGTAGGTGACCTTCCCGTGCTCGTTCTTGAGGTACTGGGCCGTCAGGAAAGCGCTGGAGAGAATCTCCTCCCTCCTGACCGGTATTCCCGAGGCCCTTAGGCGAGAATGGATAGTCTCCACTGTGTCTGTGGAGTCGTTCGTGAGGACTAGGAGTTTCTTGCCCCTCCTGCGCAGTTCCTCGACGATCTTGGTTCCGCCTATCTTGACCCGCGTCTCTTTCCCCTTGTAGAAGACCCCGTCGAGGTCGAAGAGGAAGAGCTTCTTCTTGCCCAGATCCCCTCGCCTGATCAATTCGGCACCACTAGTACCCCCGCGGAACCGTCAACCTCGACGCTTGCCCCAGCCCTGAGCACACGGTACATCTCCTTCGTGAATGAAGTGAGCACCGGGATTGACTTGCCGTACACAATCTTGGCCAATATCGAGCCTAACACCGCAGAGAGGTCCGTGGCCTCGGTCACCAGAGCCGCCGGAGTGTTCCCCAGCCTAGCGGTCTCCAGGAACCACGCAGACGCTGTCGTGGAACCCTTGCCAAACGGATAGAAGAGCACCTTCCCTTTCACGCTCTCGCCCTTGATGTCGCTGTGAACGTCCGTGACAAGCCCTGTGGCGGGGTCGACTCCGTGAGCAAATGTGAAGGCTCTCGCAGACACGAGCGCCTCCCCACGGGTCTTCCCGCCGACGAGGCACCGACCCTTGAAGCTCTTGGTCAACGAGTCACCTCGTCGATAATCTTGGCCAAAGCCGCGTACCGCATCTTCACTTCCCCTTCGGAGGACACGATCTCGACGAGCTTGGCTGAATTGGTCATCACGACGTCGAATCCCAGCCTCTTCAATGGGGATATCTCCGCGTCGGTGCTGTGTGTGAGCCTCGCTCCCGATGACTCGATATCCGTTCTCACGCCCGACCTTGTCGCCATGTCGTAGGCCTGCGTCGACGTATAGATGTACATCTTTGTTCCTTGAACCAACTTCTTCCCAACAAGCATCTTCGCCATTGTACCCAACTCGCTGATAGAGAGATGCGGCACACCGAGGGCGACCAGATCCGGCTTCTCCTCCGTCTGGCTGAGTTCCTCCTCCACGCCCTCAAGGTCTGCCCTCTCGATGTCAAGGGTCTCCAGCCGCTCGCCTCCTGAAGCCTGCTCTACGGATTTCGACCCTGGGGTGATGCCCGGGAAGTGAATCATGGTGACCGGGCCTGCTGCGGCGGCGGCCGCACCGAGATGCTTCAAATCATCAGAGGTGACGCTGTCTGGTAGCCCCTCGAGGACAGGAATCCTCGCCCCGGCCTTTTTCCCAATGAAGAAACCTATGCTGCGCAGGTCCAGGTCGCTGAGTTTGCTGATACCGAGCTTGAAAGAGACCTTTGCGACCCTGTTCTCGGCCAGGAGCATGCCGAACCTTGGGGTGAGACCAGCGATGGAGCAAGCGATGTCCAAGCCCGATGTGATTTTGTTGGTCCTGCACCCGATTAAGGAGTTCGCAAAGACCACTGAGCTCGACTCCGCCCAAGCTACGTCTTCCCCGGCCTTCGGGAAATTGCAGACCTGATACTGGACGCACGTCCAGCAGGGTATGCCGCCCATCTTCGCGTATGCACGGCAGAGCCTGAATTGCTTCTCAGCGTATTCCTCGGGTATGCCGAAGCTGCGCCAGTTATCGAGGTCTATGCTGGCTGGGTCGACGGTAGTGGGCACAGCGAACTTCCCTCCGGCTTTGGCGAAACGCTCGAGCATCTCTATCCCGGCCTCGTGCAAGCTGCTGTAATGAGCAAGGACGTGGGCCGACTTGATGGGCACAAGAGAATCTGCCCCGACCGCATCTCCCACCTTGGTCAGGATCTCCATTCCGAGCTGCTTAGCCTCGCCAGCCTCCCCTCGGAGCGCCTTCTCCTGCGCTTGGTCCAAGTGCATGCGGTCACGCTCGCATGGCCAATTCTTTTTAAATCCAATTCATGCTCGAAATCCTGTTGAACTTTTCCTATTTCCTCCCGACCAAGGTGATCTTCGGCTTCGGGACTCTGGCGAGCATCGGCCCTGAGGTGAAGGCCATGAAAGCTGCGAAGGCCTTGATAGTGACCGACAAGGTGATGGTGAAGACAGGCGCGGTCCAGAAGGTCATTGCAGGAATGGGCGGGATTACATGCGAGGTCTTCGACGAAGTTGAGGCTGAGCCGAGGGTCGAGGTTGCTGACGCGGTGGCACAGAAAGTCAGAGGGGGAAGGTACGACTTGGTCGTCGGTGTTGGCGGCGGCAGCGCGATGGACATGGCTAAAGTGGCAGCTGCCTTCGCGACCAACGCGGGGCCCGCCCGAAAGTATGTGGGGAACAACCTATTCACGAGCAGCCCGATCCATTCGTTAATGGTGCCTACGACAGCAGGGACAGGCGCGGAACTGACTGTGACTTCGATGGTCACGGTCGACGGGCACAAGCAGTGGATTAACAGCCCCCTCCTCCTTCCGACGGTCGCGTTGGTCGACCCAGAGCTCACAATGACGATGCCCCTGAGCGTCACTGCAGCCACCGGGATGGACGCTCTCTGCCACAACACGGAGGCCTACCTCTCCGCTCTCGCCAACCCTATCACGGATTCGGCGGCCCTTGAAGGAATCAGACTAATCGCGGCCAACTTGGAGAAGGTCTACGACGACGGCTCGGACCGAAAGGCAAGAGAGGCAATGAGCTTGGGCGCGCTCCTGGGCGGGATAGCTTTGCAAGCAAGGATGGTCTATGGTCATTCGATTGGTTACACCATAGCCACCAGGTTCAAGCTCGCGCATGGGGTGTCGTGCGGCCTCCCCCTCCCTTACATCATCTCAAACTATGCTGTCGCCTGTGCTCCCAAGATGAAGAAGCTCGCCGAGGCCTACGGGGTGAGCGCGACCGATGATGACCCCGTAGCACTCGGCAGGGCAGCTGCAGGGCGAGCAAGCGAGATTGGTTCGCACCTGAAGATTCCAAGAACGATGAGGGAGCTTGGGGTGAAGGAGGAGGACCTCTCAGTCCTTTCCGCCGAATGCATGAGCATGTACCCCAGGCCCAACAGCCCGCTTGTCTTCGACGAGAAGACGATGAACCAGTTCTACCGCGCCATGTGGGAAGGGCAACTCTCGAACTGAGGCTCTTTTGAGGTGCTGGGTGGCCACGAACAAATTTCACTCTCCGTCACCCGAAGACTTGATAGAACCGACAGGAAGAATTCTTATACGACTGTAAGTCGCGAGTTCAAAGTGATTCAAACATGAAAATGTTTGTAGGCGGAGAATGGGTCGAGTCCCACACCAAGGGCACGTTCGACGTGTTCAACCCCGCAAACGGGGAGCTCGTGGATTCAGTCCCCAAGGGAGACAGGGAGGATGTGAAGGCTGCGGTCGACAACGCGAAGGAGGCCTTCAAGAAATGGTCCGCCATGTCGGCCATTGAAAGGTCCAGAATCCTCTTCAAGGTGGGGGAGCAGGTGAGGGCCAACGTCGAGGACCTTGCGAACACGCTGACTATCGAGCAGGGAAAACCATTGGGAGAAGCGCGAGGCGAGATCAAGTCATTCGCGAACTGTTGCGAATACTACGCGGGCCTCATCGGGAGGGAGAGGGGCGCTCAGACGCCGTTTTCGACCGGCGAGGGTTTCTTCATCGTGACTAAGCGCCCCATCGGCGTCGTAGGAGCGATACTCCCTTGGAACTTCCCCGTGTCGCTGATGGGGTGGAAGGCAGCGCCAGGCTTGGCTGCAGGAAACACTTTCGTGGTCAAACCGGCGAGTTCGACTCCGCTGACGGACCTGAAGGTCGCGGCGCTCTGCCTGAAGGCGGGCCTGCCTCCTGGCGCGCTGAACGTTGTCACCGGCCCGGGCGGCGTGGTGGGCGAGGAGCTGCTTGACAATCCCAAGGTCTCCAAGATTGCGTTCACGGGCGAGACGGCGACGGGC
>JAJTZC010000026.1:0-18106 GCA_032906705.1 Nitrososphaerales archaeon | reverse complement strand
AGCTTAGAGAAGGAAGGCAGCAGATAGTCATACAGCACTCCATGCCAAATTATCTCGACGGGCGCCGATTTTTCGACTTCCGAGAACGCGCCTACGTTTTCGAGCAGATCGCTCGAATTGGGAAGGTAGAAGGGTTTGTATCTCGCAAACAGATTCTTGAGGAATGTCGTTGAGACGGTTAGGCCGCTGAACATGGACAGGAAGGGATTAGTGTACAGAATGGTGTAATCTTCGATGTCTAGGATCAGAGGTAGGTGGTTCCTTTTCGCCAGAAGCAGTCCAGGTACACTGTTTCTTGTTCCAGGGCCCATCAGGAATATCATGTCGGCGGAGAGGCTCCTGATAATCATCGACGTCCTTACGGCCAGCTCGGCGTCCATGCTTTCGGTCATGAAGAAGAAGCGGCGAAACAGTTTCTGGGACTCATCGTAGAGCTTCGCGGTCGCGACTCGAAGGGCAGTGGAACCCGCGTGTCCACCAGGCCTTCCACCAGCTGGCGGGGTCTCCTTTGCGACTATGGTTCGGAAGCTACCTCTGTACCGTTCGGGAACGTCTTGCGTAGAGCCGAACGGGAATACGATGGTTATCGCGACGCCGAATTTAGCGAGGTGATGAAAGACGGGGTAATACCGATTAAGGCAGCTTGGCGCGGTCGGCTCATAAGGCGATAATGCAAGAAGGCGCACGGTGCCTCAACGCAGTCTCGCCCTGTTAAATTTGTTTAGCAAATCCGCTTTAGGTAATCCGTTTCTCCGAACTTTGGTTCAGCCAGAGTTGGACAGATGATTTTCCCGGAGAAATTCGGCGCTCCCGACAATGAAACCACATCCCAACACGATCGTCATGAGCAGTCTGGCGACAATCACATACGCAATTCTGTCTGGCGAAATGGAATGACCCCGCATCACCGAGACAGCAAGGGAAGTGGCTAGCAATGTTGAGAACACGGAGAAGAGAAACGAGTTCAGCAGCAGGCCAATTAGCGCCAACAGGAGCAATATAGGCGGGTTTACCCAGAGGAGCAGCCGAATCGTGGCCCCCGTGCCGCTCCTCTTTATGAACCGCGGATATGTGCGCCCGTACCACATCATCTGGCGAGACCACTCTCCGACTCCGTGCACGAAATGCCTCTTGACTGACACAGGGATGTAATACGTTTCGACGCCCAGCGACTCTTGGAAGACCTGATCCTCACCAAAACCCAGTGAAAGCTCGAATCTGTGTTCGCCGATTGTTGACCGCCTGTAGGCACAGAAGGTGTGTGGCACGCCATTCAGCTTCTTGTCAAACCTATCCAGCCATTGTTGACGCTCAAGCCAGTTCGTACAAGCGGGTTGGGTTAGAACGCCCACGGCTTTATGATCATTCAACGATTCTACAATCGAAGCGACTGTGGAAGTTTCGGGCAATTCGAAGTCAGCGTCCAGGAAGATGATGTAGTCCCCCTCAGCAATGGATATGCCGATGTTTCGTGCGTTTGCCGGACCCCTCCGCGTACCAGTCTCCCGAGACACCCTTACCCTAAAATCGCCAATGTCGCCGGACTCGAGTGCCATCTTAGAGGCTGCCTCAAAGGTGCCGTCGGAAGAGCCTCCGTCTACAATTATCACCTCAAGCGGCCTGTAGGCTTGCGCGCGGAGGCCGGAGAGGAGTGCCAGGAGGTTGTCTTTCTCGTTCAGAGCAGGGATTATCATGCTCACAAGTTTCGAAGGCAATTCGAAGGTCACTCCGTGGGCAATGGGGGTTAATATTCGGTGCAGGACAAGGGAATCTGATGAAAAGGGCTAGCGCACACTCTAGACGTGTGCTTTTTGATTCGGGCTACAGGCTAGGCAAGCAGTAGAGTGAGCAGCCTCGAGTGCAAGGTGCACTATTTGCGGTGGCCGGCGACCCGCTGGTACATCTCTACGATTCTGGGAATGACTGAAGCTGGAGAGAAGAGCGCAAGGGCCCTTTCCCTCGCTCTCATGCCGTAAGATCTGCTCGCAACTGGGTCGTTGACGAACTCGACGATGGCGTGTGCTAGGGAGTCTGGCTTATCCATCGCAACGAATCTTCCTCCGCCGCCCGCCATCCAGCGCTGCACTTGAGCATGATGGACAATCGTAGGCAAGCCGGAGGCGAGGGCCTCAATGATCGCCATGGGAAAGTAGTCATGTAGTGATGCTAGGATGAAGATGTCAGCGGTGCGATACAACTCATGTATTCTCTCATGACCTACATCTGTCAGGATTTTGTAGTCTGTCTTCAGGAGCGACGCGCCGAGTTCGCGGATTGCGCCTGTCTGATACCCTGCGGATGCACCGACGATCAGAAGGAAGATTCTCTCATTTACTTTTTCTCGCGATTTGGCTACTTCCTTAACCAGATAGTCCATCCTCTTATGGGAGGGTTCGACGGCCCCCACAGACAGGACAACGGTGGATTTCTCAGGTATGCCGAGTGCTCCTCTTGCATTCGCTCTCTCAGAGTGGGTTGCCGGTCTGAACAACGACGTGTCAGCCCAGTAAGGGTTTACGAACCAGTTCCGGGTATCTAACCCAAGCTTCCCTGCTTCTTCCAAGTAGTAGGGGGCAACAACTTCCACGTAGTCGAACCCCCTGCAGAATTCCAGCGAACTTGCGGCGTTATTCAAAATAACTCGGGGCGCCCTGTCTCCCCGCACCGCAAGCAGCCTGCGGAGCCATTTTCCAACGAGGCCGTCGCCTGTGTGGATTATGTCGTAATTGCTAAGAATCAATTGGCTGACCAGTGAGGGCAGGCTCGAATACTGTTCCACGACCCCCCTCACGGCGAGCGACAGCCGCGAGTTGTTCCCTCCCCAAAACCTCGAATACCGTCCTATGCAGGGTGCCCACTGCTCGAATTCGCAATGTAGCTTCGGGTCTCCTCTGAACAGCACAGCTTCTACAGCACCCCGGCGTGAGTTTAGTTCATGCGCCAGGTTCGTTGACCACGCCTCTACCCCTCGCTGAACATGTCCCTTACCTGTTGAAACGATCGCAACCCGCAACATTGAACCCTCTGCTCGCCTCGGAGTTGGTGCCTTGAGTTTTGATTCTTTAACCTTCCCGAGGACGCCAGTAACCCATAGTCGACTCGTGCAACGGTTTCTTGGCAGTAGAAGCGAGGAGTTGGCTTTGGCGTCGTCATGTGTGGTGCTCAATTGTCCGCCCACTGTGCACATGAGGGGCTAGCGCTTTTCGGGCCTTGATTTCGACCCAGCTGCTGTTCGAGCACATCAAATCACCTTGACGGTGCCTCTGGGTGCATTTTGATATAGGGGAACGAACTGTACTGAGTGAGAAACGTCACGATCTCCATAAAGGGCATTAGCATCAGAGAAATTGACCTTCCAAGCCTGACTTTTGCCTACTTGGGAAAGAAGATCTCTGGCGGGCCCATGACGAACTACTTGCCGAGGCCAGTAACGGTCCAAGCTGACGGCTTCAAATGGACCTGGCGACCAAGAACAGAGGACGCCTACGGTTTCGCCGAAACTGAACCGTTCATGATTTCACAACTCAATGGTCTCTTGCCGGATGGCGGAACGTTTGTCGACGTAGGCGCGAATATTGGTAAGTATTCCATACGGCTGTCGAGACGAGCCTCTACAGTCTGGGCGTTGGAGCCTAACCCAAAAAACTTCTGTGGGCTAGTCACAAACATTCATTTGAATGGAATTCAGAACATAATAGCACTGCCCATTGCTGCCTGGAGTAGTAGAACTGTCCTGTATGTTTCGGACGAGGGGACACGAAGCAGCGTATTGACCAGCGGGGCGCACAGAACGCTAGGCGTGCGGCTCGATGAGATATGCGACTTCGAACCGGACCTAGTGAAGATGGACGTTCAAGGCGCAGAATTGGAGGGGCTCAAAGGGATGGAGAAGACCAATGCTAAGAGGATTGTTGTGGAAATACATACCTCTCTTGTTTCGGTAGAAGCAGTCCTTTCGATGATGAAGGAGCGGGGCTACCGCCCGGAGGAGATTGCTTCTGGTGAAACGCACAGGTATTTCGTCTTCTCGCTGGGATAGGGGATTCCTAGCTTGGGACCGGTTCCCGCAAAGGTCCAAATCGCATGCATGACGCCCGCAGGGCTCATCATGATCACATTTGTTATCTGCGAACCAGCAGAGAATCGTTATTGGCAGGTTGACTCCGGCTTGCGGACATGAGTGTGGCAGTTTACCGCCTTGCAAGTCGCATGGCTGGCAGCTCACATGTGCTACTCCTGGCATTGCCATTCACATTCTACGGCTTACTGTGGAGGGCGCTCAGGTCAAGCTCGGTCATTCTTGAGCTCGGCTGTGGGGAGTATTCCTGCCTGAGACGGATCGGGAGGGGGGAACACCTCATTGGCGCAGACACGAGCGTGGCAAGGGTCCGAGTCGCAAAATCAAGAAGGTATCATGATGACTATGTTGTCTGCGATGTGAATAACATGCCTTTCAGACCAAAGCTAGTCGATGCAATTGTTGGTTTTGAACTTGTGGAACATCTGAAAGAAGAGGAAGCGAGAAACCTCATTAATCAATCGGAGATTTTGGCAAGAAAGATTGTAGTATTCTCAACGCCCAACGGGTTCGTGCACCTCGAAAGGCAAGATGACCCCTCGATGACGCATAAGAGTGGTTTCACCTCGGCCGAGTTGAAAAGGATGAATTTCAGAGTGCTTGGAGCCCAGGGACTCCAGGTCCTCTACCCCCGTAACGAGCTGAATGCGGGGCGGACCAGAACCGTTCTGTGGCTTCTTTCTCACCCTTTCGCCTTCTTCCTACCAGAGGAAGCTTCGACGTTGCTCTTCTTCAAGAGGATTCACTGAGCCCGTTCGAATTCACGAAGACGCGGCATGCGGCGCTTCCTTCGGCTCCATTTCGGCGTGAGAAAGCGAGGATTAGCCGACTGTCCACGCTGTGGCGTGAAGTTGTCGGAATGAGGTCGATGCACAAAGCGGATGGAATCCTGGCTATCTCTTTCCTGTCTTGGCAATCTCCACGACTCGGTTTGCTGCTGTTACGGCCGTACAGAGCTTGCCTGAGAACACAGTAATCATTCTCTTGCTGATGCCCCTCACGACTGTGGGGCGTGCGTCGTCGTGCTCTCTGTACGCTGGAACCGCCCTGACTGTGAACATCGATCCAATTCTCTCCGCATCAGACAAACTGGGAAAGAATCGGGATGCGCTTCCAATCATGCGGCGGCATCGCGCGTAGCTAGGACTTACGATACCTGCGTTGAGCGACTTTCGGAACTTGGCCGGTACGGTAGGATGAATCCCCACATTCGTGTGGTGGACGGACTGAATGACATCGTACAGAAGGGAGGTCCCAGAATTGCCGTAGGGGTCGAAGCAGACGAAAGGCCCATCGAGGACGACGACGCTTAGGTTGGTCAACGGCCCAGGCATTTTGAGTACCCCGACTTCGCAGACTTCGAATTGGTACGGGCGGCTCTCTTCACTGCCCTCGTCGAAGAATTCGTTCAATGCTGAATAAGAGGCGACCACTGCAATGTCGTAATCGGCCAAGGTGCTCAGCCTTGCGGCTCGATAGATGGTCTTGATGCCGCAGTCATGAAGTTTCTTGCTGCACACCCTCCTCAGCTCTTTCAGGTTGATTGTGGATTCCTTTACCTTGAAGGAAGCTTCGATACTTGTCTTTCGAGCAAAGTCGAGCGACACCTCACGACAATCGAGATTAAGACTTGCGCTGAACTCTGCAAATTGCTTCGCCGAGGTAAGGCTTTTGTGGGACGCAATGCAGTAATAATGGGGGAGCTTGTCGATTATGGCCTCCCGATACTCCTTTCTGAATTCCGGTTCCCCCCGTAAACACTCCAACGCGGTCTCGCGGCTTCGGGGATAGTGGTATCCTCTGTGCAATCTGAGTTGGTTTACGGCGGAAGTTCCAAGCAGAATGTCTTTCTTCTTTTCATACAGATCCACGTTGAATCCAGCAGCAGCTAGCTTCCATGCAATAGTAACACCAAAGATTCCTGCGCCCACTACGCAAATCTTCAATGTGGGTTCTCCTCCGACCGATGCTTCTCCCGACCGATGGTTGAAACAGGATGCCTGCGACCAACAGACATTATATGGCTTGTCAAGCTTCAGGACAGCCTCTCAATGAATGCAGAAGAAGGTCAGTCATGCTTTGCTTTGAATCCACACCGCCTCGTGGGGAGATTTTATGCATTGCATCTCCCCTGGAATACGAATGCGTACTTCTCGGAGCAATTGTCCCTCCTCTTCTGCTTCTCTGAGAGCGCCTTGATCGAAGCTTCCACTTGGCTGTTAAATCGGCAGGTTGCAAGACGTTACTCGTTGTTCGCGAGTCATGCGTCTGCCCCGACCAAGCGACCACCTCGATGATGGTGGGCGAGCCATTACGGAGAGAAGGCAGGAGAAATGAACTAATATAGACATGACGGGCCAGTTGCGGAAAATGCATGTCGGCCTGACAACGACCAGCCTTGATCCCACTTGGGGAGGGGCCCAGCGGTACGCCGCCGAATTAGCACTCGCCTTGGCCGACATAGATGTAGACATTACGGTTTTCATAACCGGGGACTCTCGCTCAATCGAGTCTGCCCGTCATGGTCGAATCGCAGTCAGGGCGCTTCACTACGGCAGGATAAGATTCCTACCAGCCTCCTCAATTATCCAGTCTGCTGTCAGGAGTTTCGAGACGACGAAGCAAGTGGCTAGTCTCAAGCGAGAATCCAAGATCGAACTGATTCACGACGTCGACCTCGGGAACAGCAGAGGCGATGTCGCTTCAATACAGCAGTGCTCTCCCGCATCGATTGTTGCCTCTATAAGGGCGCGAAAACCGTTCTGGGCTGAAGATTGGAAACAGTTCCTGGTTTCTTTCGCCACGAGACAGCCGATTCTCTACCCTTTGCAGGAATACGTTCTTGCCAGGAAGTACAAATTGGTCGTTGCTCCCTCAGAACTTGTCAGAGACGCCTTCAAGCGCTACTACGGTATCGGAGGAGACAAGTTGAAGTGTCTGCCCCACGGAGTCAATACGCAGAGATTCAGCCCCGATGAGACGAACCGATTTCAGCTAAGGCAAGGACTTGGCATTCGCGACGACGAACACCTCATCACCTTTGTTGGCTGGGACCTTACTCGCAAGGGGTTGTTCTTACTGCTCAAAGCTATGCCACACATCAGGAAGACGAAACTTCTAATCCTTGGTAGAAAAAGCTTGCCCGATCACTATGTGCATTTGAGCCACCGACTGGGCGTGCTAGGGAGAATAACGACAATGTCGACGCCCGACATCGCGAGGTTCTATCAGGCATCAGATGTCTTCGTGTTCCCGACCCTCTTCGACGCCTTTGGACTAGTCGTATTAGAGGCCATGGCTTGCGGAGTACCAGTCGTTTCCAGCCCTGCCGCCGGCGCCTCGGAACTCATTACGGACGGTGTCGATGGCGTAGTGGCGCGCGATATCTTTAATCCCAAGACCCTTGCGGCCGAAATCAGCGGTTTGCTCAATGACGACCGCCTTAGGCGGAAGATGGCCCTAAACGCAAGACAGAAGTCGCTCGAATTCGACTGGAAAATCATGGCGAAGAAAATGCGGGGCTTTTACGAAGAAATCTCCGTCCCACCCAGTCGAGAACCTAGCTAGCTCGAAAGGTGCCTCGCCATCACCTCCCGAAACGCATCGGTGAAATTGGCTAGCGAGAAGAGCTGGCTGCGCTGTCTCGCGGTCGTGGCAGAACTGTTTGCAACCTCATCATCTGTAAGCAATCTTTCGAGCGAAGCACATATTTCTGAGGAAGTTTCGCATCCGATTCCAAATCTGCCCTCGTCGCAAATGTCAATCCACGAACCATTGTATCGAGACTTCAGGATTATCGGGACGGCACCAGCACTCATCGCATCTACGGTAGAGATGCCGAACGGCTCAAGGAATCTCAGGTTTAGCAAAGCGACGGACCTCCCCAGAAGGGCTCGATAAGCTTCGTTCGAGACGCTTCCCAAAAGCCATACGTTTGGCAACCGCTTTGCGAGTTCTCTGAGTCTGGAGGGAAGGTCATTCGACCTCATGAAGACCCATTTCACAGGGAGCCTATTTTTCGCCGCCTCTTTCAACATCATTACAGCGAGTTCGGAGTTGAACCCTCTCCCGTATTGCGCAGCGTGGAGAACGATCGGTTCCTTGGCGTATCTCTGGTCAGAGACGGTTCGTGCAGGGGGGTGCAGCACGCTCACCTTCGAAGCTCCCAAGGGCCTGACCAACCCTGCAGTCACCCTCGAGTTAGCCAACGTCAGGTCGTACTCGTCCAGTCCTGAGAACTGTGTGTTCCAATACAGAAGTGCTGCGGGCAGACCGAATCTTCCTTCATAGGCCCAATAACCGACGCGGGGAAACCTGCCCCTTACCCGAAGCGGCAGGTGAGCATAGTCTACGACGAATGCTCCCTTCGCTTTGAAGAAAGCAGCAACCCGCGCAGGTGCATCGTCACCGAATATCGCCACCCCAACCTTCCTCCCGCCAAACCATTGCCTAACGGCGCTCGCGAGGATCCGGCTAGGAAGAAAGGGCGGAAACGAAATCCTCCGAGAAGACCAGTCTTCGACGTACCGCAGTCTCACACGATTGTTGATTTTCACGCCGTGTAGGGCCTCCAACTCGTTCCGCGGGAGACCGTGGACCGCACAAACTTCGACCGAGTACCCTCCTTTTGCTAGGATATTTGCCATGAGGAGAGTCACGTATGCTGCTCCGCCTTGTTCCAGGGCGTGCCCTCCGTTTGGGGCGAAGAGCACCGCCGTCTGCGCAGGCACAGTAGTGCTTCAATGCTCGCGTGTAAGAACCTTGCGAATTAATCGGATGAGGAATCGGGCGACATATTCAACTTGAGCACGGAGACTCGAATGGTTCATGGGTCTTCGTCTCACCGGACCTCGCCTCGCCGCTACTCCCCGTCGCCTGCTGGGCTCCCGCGCATCACAGTTTATAGAGTAAGTGTCTGAAGTGGTTCGAGACGCGTTGAAGATTCTTCTGGTTTCCACGACTTCTCTCCCTGTGCCACCCCTCACCTACGGTGGCATCGAGAGGATCGTGTACGACCTCAGCCGCGGTCTCGCTTCCCGCGGGCATCAGGTAACCCTCGTGGCTGCGAAAGGAAGCAGACCACCTCCGGATGTCAGGGTGATATTGACGGTGGACCCAGGGAGAATCGCCGGTGAGGAGGTCGCCTTTCGAATCTACGAGAAGGAGCTTCACAACCATGACATAGTGTGCGACCATAGCCTGCTTAAGATAGCGGCGCAGCGCATCCCGATTAATGGCTCTGTCAGGTACGTGCCTGTCTGCCACACCCTGGACCTCCCGTCCTGTCGCATGGAGAAGGCCAGGCTGGTAGGTGTTTCAACGTCTCACGCAAGATACATGTCGGAGAAATACGGTCGCGAGTTCAGAGCCGTCTGCAATGGCATCGACCCAGCCGAATACTCGCCAATTCTGGAGAGGAATGAGAAACGGGGCAGCTTCCTGTTCTTAGGCAGGCTCACGCCGGAGAAGGGAGCCCGTGACGCAATCAAGTTCTGCCGAAGCCTGGGGGTCGGCTTGACCGTCGTAGAGGGAACTGGGAGAGAGCGATTCTCAATGCGCGCAGCGCGAAGAATGGCGAAGATGGGACTGCCTATCGACTACGCAGCGAGGGCATTCTATCGGGGCCCATTTGGAATTGCCTATCTTCTGCGCGCGATTAGGGAGACAAGGAATCCCAACTGCGTCTATCGAACGAACGTGAGCCACGCAACGAAGGTTGGCCTGCTTTCGCAGGCCAGGGCATTGTTATTCCCGGTGCAAGATGAGGAACCTTTCGGGCTAGTAGCCGTGGAGGCGATGGCCTGTGGGACGCCGGTGGTAGCGTACAGGCGCGGATCAATGCCCGAGATAATCGACCAAGGCAAGACTGGTTACTTGGTTGAAGCTGGAGACGAGGAATCGTTCATGGAATGCATGAAGGCCGCAGACCACATTGATCCGGTTGCTTGCAGGAATCGAGTATTGGAATACTTCGGCGCCGACCGTATGGTTAAGGACTATGAAGCCCTCTTCGAAAAGGTAATGGGAGGCGCAACATGGTAGTCTTCCGCGGCTACCGCCGCAAGGCCTCCTCGTAGACCTCTCGTGTCTTGGAGACGATCAGAGGCCATGCGAACCTCTCGCTGACCTTGGAGGAGGCGGCAGAGCCCATCGAGTCGCGAAGCGACCGATTGCCAGCCAACAGCAGTATCGCTTTTGCGAGCTCGTCAGAGTCACCCCTCGGCACTACGATGCCGTCCTTCATTTGGTTGATGATTTCGGAAGTGCTTCCAGACTCGAAGGCTACGACTGGCTTGCCACAGCTCATTGCTTCTAGGAGGACCAGACCAAAAGATTCGTACAATGAGGGAAGGACAAAGATGTCGCAATCGTTGTAGGCGCGGGCAAGGTCCTCATTACTGACCGACGTTAAGAAGGTGATGCGCCCATCCACCTTGAATTTCCTAGCTTCGGAAATCAACTCCGGGAGAAGTGCTGTCTCTGTCCCAATCATGAGGAAGTGAGCATCGGCGTGCTTCAACACTGTGGGCATGGCGCGGATGAGGTACTTGTGACCCTTCTGCTTGACGAATCTCGCGACTGTCAGGATGAGGAATTTGTCCTCCAATCCAAGCATCTCTCTGATTCCGCGGACCTGCTGGATTCTTCTGACCCCATGCGGAATCACGGCGACCTTTTGAGGACTGAATCCGCTCCGAAGGAGCAACTCTCTTTCGTGGTTGCTTAGTGAGATTATCTTGTCTGCCAAGTTGTAGGGCAAACATCTCAGGGCGAGTTCTGGCCATTCCCTCCAGTTCGCTTCGCGCAGTAGACCCACACGTCTGACCGATATGACCGGCCGCCAACCGGCCGCAAACAGAGGGTCGTGAGTTGTGAAAACGAGTGGTGACCCAGAACGGAGACGGAGGGCTAGGGAAGTCGCGATGACGAGGGAAGAAGGATGGTGAAGATGCCATATCTCGATAGGTCGACCGAGGACGGCCGCAACTTCCTCCGACACTCGATTGAGGCGTGGCAGGATTACGTTTGTATGATGATACCTCCAGAAGGCGTAGCCAAGCCTGGTGATTGCGAGATGACCATCTTCGGCCCTGCTTGTTATCTCCCGACTCTCCTCCCGCCTCGTGTAAGAAAAACACGACACGTTATCTCCCACAGCCGCGAGCCCCCTTGCAAGATTCATCTCAGGAGTATTTTGCTGCGAGTCATGAAGACCCCATGCGGAGATAAGGCCTATGTTCAATTCCTTCGGAGCACATCCGTAATTGCGCTGATCGTCTTGTCAGCGGTGGAATCCCAGGTGTATCTTCGAGCTGCGGTCCTGGAATTTGATGACATCCACAGCCACTTATCCCTGTCTTGATACAGAATTCGGACGCGATCTGCAATGGCCAGGTCGTTCCCGACCGGCACCAGGTAGCCGTTGAATCCATCTGCCACCATTTCCTTCAGCCCCCCCGCAGACGAGGCTATGACCGGGAGGCCAGCAGCCATACATTCGAGCGGTGCCAGACCGAAGCCCTCCCATTGTGAAGGGACTAGACAGACGTGAGAATCTCGAAGTTGGTTCAGAAGTTCTGAATCAGACAGATAGCCAAGAAATGACACCTTCTCACCAACGCCGATGTCTACCGCCAATTTTGACAAGGAGTCTTTCATCGGCCCCTCACCAACGATTGTTAACGTCACGTCAAGGTCCGCAAGGTGCCTGAGCGCCCTCACCGCGGTCTGTACCGTCTTCTTTGGAGTCAGCGAACCGAGGAACAGCAGGTTGAATTGCCGTTCACCTATGCGGCGGGACTCCAGGAAGAAGGATCCTGCGACCCCTGGTTCCGTTATTGCCGAATCGATTTGAAACATTCTGTTCAGCGAATCCCTCATGAATTTCGAGGCAACGAGAATCTTCGCCAGTGTCTTAGCCGTGTACCTCTGCCTTACCAGCGAGAGAGCGTATAGGAGGTCCACCGAGCGGCCACGTCTGTCAAGACGGAGTTCATTCAGCGTAAGGTCGTGCACGAAGCTGATCGCTGGGCGGCCATATAACTTCGATGCGAGCGATGCGATGGACGCGAGCTCATCAAGCCCTTGAGCGAACAGGATATGCGGGTTGAATCTGTCTATCAAGGCTGACATGCCCTTGAGCGCAAGACCAAACCTGAAGAGTTGGGTTACGTCAAGTCGGTCGACTGCAGTAGGGATTGAATCGCACAATGGAATCGATTGGCAGGGATATCGCGCCGTACCTTTACCGACTTCGCCTACAACTACGGTTGCACCACGTTCCTGGAGCGCTAGAATGAGGTTCCGGGTGTAGGTTTCGGTTCCCGTTGCGAGCGCCCTCACCAGCATTAGAATCTTCACAGGCAACGCCCACTTGTGGTCGTTTTCGGTATTAAAAGTGAGTAGGCTCATGCGGTGTCTGGACACTATTAAGAACGATTCAGCGTTCTCGCTAAACAACTACTCTACCGTTGTCCAAATAGTTGTCCATGATAGAAATTGCGTTCTTCGGACAACAGGAGGTTTCGTGCTCAGAACTAGATATCTATGGTAGATATCGTTGCCCAGGACTTTCACGCATGAAGTGGTAGATATCTAGTCTCCCAAAAACAGATATTCAGGACCAAGAAGGCTGCGCTGAAGCACGCCAAGGAGGCGACAGACGAGTGGAAGGATGTGTGCGTCACAGTGACGGGGCTACTCAGGAAGAAGTATACCGTCCCGATACTCACGCGAAGTTCCAGAACTTAGGCCTGTATAAGCCAGAAAGGTCTGAAGAAGTCCTGCTATACATCATGACTCCAAGAAGTGACACATAATCTACAGACGTGAGAACGTAGGATGGCAGTCTCTCATCGTCTATTTTCGTAATCCACCGAAACCAGTCAAATACAAGTATACGGGTCTGCGATTTGACTTGGAAACGAAGTCGGAGAAGGCAGAGTTCCAGCCGAAATCATGCGAAAGAAGGAAGCCGCCTTCCCTGATCGAAGGCCATGCGGTCTGATACTCAAACTCCATGTTTGAGTAGGTGTGTTCGCTGTCGTGGACGAAGAGGTCAATCTTGCCCACTTCAGGAAGCACTTTCGGCAGGACCTCTTGACTGAAACCCAAATGCAACTTCCATCTTGTCCTGAGGTCATTGGGGATTACGAATCCCGGCTCCTCGTTTGGCGGAACCAACGCTGCGCCTGTGCCGCCCATCCATGCGTATTCCGGTTCACTTTTTGCCAGGAAGTCTTCATGGTTGGGCAGGTCAATCGAATGAAGTATCCCATATGAATTGTCATTGAGCGCTTGCAAGATGAAGGCAGATGATACACCTGCGGCCACGCCGGTCTCAACAACGATTCTCGGCCGAATCAGTCTGCAGACCGTGTAAAGGCAACAGGCTTCGTCGAAGCGAACTGCTCCGCGAGGGCTTCCGCCAGCTTCATTTAGCTTCGAACGGACATGATTTTGAAGCGCGTCCTCCGTTCTAATCTCCCTGTAAAATTGGTAGGCCACGCTCTTTTTATAGTCTGTTAAGCGGGCAATGGAGCCGCAGAGAATCTGATCTTTGCCGAGCAATATATGCAGCATCGCAGTGCGTGGCTCTCTGAGAGCAAAGGCAATCGTCGAACGTGTCAGTTCCATATCTTATCTGCCAACTACTAACTAGTAGTTGCTGGTGAGCGCGCGTGCAATAAGCCTTTCCTGAAAATTTCTCGAGGCCGCTCCGCAGCCTCGATTTCTTACGAGTGCTCGCTTCCTGCAACTCATCACGCTGGGCGCGCAGGACGCGAAAATACCCAAGGGAAAATCGCTAAGAAATCATGGACGAGAATTCAAGCTTCTGGATGGTTCCCGGCGCGGGAGTTCGCATGGACCCGTGCCAACCCAACAGATTCGTATCCCGGCGTCTAGGAGATTTCTGGTCCCCGTGTGCATCTAATTCATTTCAGAGCAGGATTCGGAAGACCGAGCGCCGGATAATGCAGAAGGTTAACTGAGCGCTTCTATCTGATTACGCTGTCGGTAGTTGTTTCACTTGGTTGAGCCCTGGACCGAATCACTTCTTGACCAATCCCATCTGTCTCTGGGAGCCCCGCATACTCCGCTTGTAGATGATAAATGGTTGCCTCCCCACCTTCGATGCGAACTCGTCGAACGCGGAGTTTAGGTTGACGTCGTCCGAGACCAAGAGACCCGAATCCATTATGAATGGCCATGCTGTCGTAAACTCCCGCATCATGTTCTCGTAACTGTGCTCGCTGTCGTGTATGAACATATCTACCCTTCTCAAAGATTCTAGTAGGGCAGGCAACCTCTGAGACGAGGGCCCTACGACGAGCTGCCATGCGTCCCTGAGTTCGCGGGGAATTGCTCCACCGCTTCCACTGTCTATGTCTATGGAAATCAGCCTGCCTCTGCCGTTGGCCTTCATGGCCTGGAGAACGCAGGCCGAACTCAACCCCCACCAAGTTCCTGTCTCGACCACAGTCGTGGGCTGCAGCACTCTGGTAATTGCATAGAGCGCAGGCGCGCCCTCCATTGCACACCAATAGCTGTCGACGAAGGCGTGTTCCTTAGCATGATTGTAGAAGTGCTCGAAGAGCCCGCTCCCGCTGAGCTCAAGGATCAAGTCGTTGATCCTCTTCGGGGTGACTCCTACGGTTTGTGCTAACCTATCCCGATCTATCCCTGAAGGATCGGCCAGCAGGTTTCGTCTCTTGTAGAGCCACGCCAGCCCCCTTCTTCCAGCGATAACTCTGACCGCGACCCTCCAGGGGTCGCTGAAGGCCAACCTTAATGAACGCTGCAAGTTGGTCTTGGCGTGCCACAGTTTCGTGATTTATTCTTTCCCTTGACGAAAGGCCGCTACCAAAGACAACGAGAGGTTTTCTTAGCTTTCGTCCAGTTGTTGCGCCTTGAACCAGCCGATGGTCCTCCGCAGCCCGTCGTCCAGACCTATCTTCGGCTGCCAGCCCAACAAGTTTCGAGCCTTGGACACGTCCGGTTTTCGCCTCTTTGGGTCATCGGCAGGCAATTGTGATAGGACCATGCGAGCATCACTACCAGTGATTCTTTTGATCATCCTCGCGAGTTCGATAATTGTTGTCTCACGAGGATTCCCTATATTCAACACCTCGCCTTTGGTTCCCAGTGACAACATAAGCCTCAAGATGGCGGCAATTGTGTCGCTGAAGTAGCAGAACGACCGTGTCTGCTTTCCATCTCCATAAACCGTGATTCTGTCGCCAGTCAAGGCCTGCCTAATGAATCTTGGAACCACTCTAGCATACGCCCCGTCGGTCCTCATCCTCGGACCATAGGTATTGAATATGCGAGCGATTCTCACGTCGACTCCGTGCTGACGCAGATATGCTAGGCACATTGCTTCGCCGAAGCGTTTCCCCTCATCGTAGCATGAGCGGGGCCCCACCGGATTCACCTTGCCCCAGTAGGTCTCCGGTGTGGGAAACGTTTCAGCGTCGCCATAGACTTCAGATGAAGAGGCGTAAACCACGATTGCATTGCATTTCTTTGCATGCTCTAGCACATTCTTCGTTCCCAGCGAATTCGCCAGCAATGTCTCGACCGGGTAGAGTTGGTATTCCTCAGGAGCTGCGTGGCTCGCGAAGTGCAGGATGTAGTCGAACTCTGCGTCACGAATCTTCTTCGTGGCAATGTCGGCCTTTCTGAGCTCGAACAATCCGCTTTTGCTCAAATGGGCAACGTTGCGCGGATTTCCTGATGATAGGTTGTCCACGGAAAGAACCTCGGCTTTGGCACGAACCAGCGAATCGCAAAGCCAGCTCCCGATGAAACCCGCCCCACCGGTGACAAGAACTTTCCTTCCTTTCAGCGATCTGGCGGGGATTCCTTGGACAACTTCATCGATGTCGCCGAGGGCATTAGCCATATACCAACCGGAGCTTTTCGACTGGGCAATTAAACTGTTCTTCTGGAGTTGTAATTTCCCAACGCTGCCGGAACTCAATTGCGCGTGAACTCTTAACCTGTCGGTACTGACGCTCTCATGTCGTCTGGCAGCTTGTCAGCCAGGCCGGGAAGTGTCAGTTTATTGACGCATTAGAAGACAGAGGATATCTTTCCCAGTTCAAAAGCCCCGATTCCTCACGCGTCTTCCTCACCGGTTGCTCGTGCCTGCTTTCCTTTCATACCCTGCTAGGTAATCCGAACACCGGAGCTGACGAGGACTAATTGAACCCATTTGGAGCCCACGGGTAAGAAGTAGGGCGCTTCAACCGAATGTGCTGACTGAGAAACAAGCACCGGTTTCCAGAAAGGGCTCTGTAGATTCGTTCGGTGGTGTGTGTAGTGCCGCATGTTTATGTCTGCCAACTCGCCGACGCAGTGATGCGATTCTGTAAGACTCCAATTACACGCGCGAGACTTCGACGAGCATGCCCGAGCTATCGTTGAAAATCAGCTTGTCCGCTCTGAACCCGCCTACCACGCTTTGGTTCCCGGCCAACCCGTCTCTTGCCAGCTGCCAGGTAATGCCATATCCATCCCTCAGATTCCCCAAGTACCCTGCGGCAACGTAAACGTAGAGCCGAGAGTAATTCAACCTTGACAGCTGGGAGTTGTTCAGATAGTCCGACAGCACAAGGTCCGGCCGGCCCGACAGCCCTGGTGTCCACGTTCCCGTGCCCCAAGTGATTCCCGTAACGAAATACGGAGAAAGCTGCGGATGAGAGAGAATGAAGTCGCGAAGAGCTATGTCGGCGGTGTGCCAACCCGCCGGAGGTGTCAGGGTCAACGGGTTCTCGGAAGGATCGAGATTGGTGGTGGCAATCTGGGCCAACGTGGTTCCAAACCCGACATAGAGGACCAGCATGACGAGCACGAGAGCTGTCCTTACCCGCTTGGAAGAAGCGACGTTTTCGATGAACGGCGCAACCAGTAGCGGCAGCATTAAGACACTGGTGTTCGCGAACCGCAGCAGGGTAGAATAATGCTGGATTCCGAAGTAACTCGGTTGATACACAAAGACAAGCAGCACTCCTCCAAGTGTTCCAAGGAAGAGGACGACAAGTAGCAGCATGGGAATGGCCTCCAAGAGGCGTCTCCCGACGAGCGCATCGTACAGTAGGTAGAGTCCTCCCGCGAACAGCAGGATGACCATGGGGCCGTAGCCTGTTACAAAGGAAACGAACATCAGCAGGGCCATCCTCAGTATACCGCTGTCCGGGACCCAGGTTATTCCCAGAATCGCGAGAATGCCTTGCGTCTCGGGCTGGCCGCCTCCGCCGTTCCCAGTTGCCGAGGTTTCTGTTGAGATGCTCTGCGAAGTGGTTGTTGCAGTGGTTCCCACGTTAGTCTGCGACCCCCCGCTCGTTGTCCTGGTACCATTGGTACCAGCGTAGGTCCCCGTAACGACGGTGCTGCCCCCTGTCGTTGCTCCGCTCGCTGTGCTCGTTCCAGAAGAAGTCGTCGTCGAGACTTGCCTAATGGGAGGGAATAGGATTGCCAGCAGAGGTCCTACGGCGAAATTCTGTACCGCCACCTGAGTGGACTGAATGGCTTCAGATGACACCACGTCTCCGGTGCCGTAGACACTGACCAAGCTGACCAAGAGGAAGACGACCGCGACCGCCGCCAGCTTTCGCCTGTTTCCCTTGTTCGCGGGAATCTGGCTGAGGACGACAAGAACTGCGCCGAGAAAGAGTAGGGAGTAAGGTTCCCTTGATCGCATCGCGACCCAGAAGAGAACGGAAGACAAGAAAGCCGACGGAATGCTCGCCCGCTTCAGAGACCTCACAAGGAAGTAGGTGGCTAGGCTCGCGAACGCCAGGGACACAGTTTCAGTAAAGAAACCCGCAGCGAGAAAGAGAAACGTCGGTGTAATTGCAAAGAAGATCAGGGTCATGGCAACAGTCGAGGGTCTGAAGCCGAGTAGTTTCAGCAGCGACCAGATGGAGACTATGGTAATGAAGCTCCACAGCGCTATGTAGAACGGCAGTGCGATGTTCACCCTGTCTATGTTGAAGAGATTCATCAGCCTGAAAAGTCCGATGT
>JAJTZC010000025.1:0-18287 GCA_032906705.1 Nitrososphaerales archaeon | reverse complement strand
TATGAGGTGATTCGATGAAAGCTGCTCTAACAGTGGGCGTCTGGGTCTATCTGTCGGCTGCGACCGTAATCGAGGTCGTTTTCTTCGAGATCTTCCCTCCCGGTTTCGTGACCAAC
The DNA here is from genome assembly GCA_032906705.1 of Nitrososphaerales archaeon. GTDB lineage: Archaea > Thermoproteota > Nitrososphaeria > Nitrososphaerales > Gagatemarchaeaceae > DASPPF01. The sequence goes on along the minus strand of JAJTZC010000025.1, from coordinate 18,171 downwards.
TTGAGCATAGCGCTCCTAGCGGTAAGCAAGGCTGTTCTGATAGTGATGTATTTCATGCACCTCAAGTACGAGCCACGACCCATCCAGTATCTCATCATACCCCCAGCCCTCCTCGTCTCTGTGCTGATTCTGACGCTTGTCTACTCAATAGGCCACTAGGTAATAATTTGGACTACGAAGAGAGCAAGCCGGGAAGACTGACGTTGGGCACCTTGATTCTCATCGGTGTCCTCGTACCGATACTCGTGGCTTCGTTCCTGGTCTTCGGCCTGCAGTCGCCGCTACCTCCTCCGGGCGGGAGCACGACGAGTGTCCAAGCGGGCGTGGTGGTCATCATCCCGGCGGGAGTCGGGGGCAACCAGTCCCTGAACTACGAACGGCCTACGGTAAATGTCGTGGTGGGAATCAACAACACCATAAGATGGAACCAAGAGGACACCATACCCCACACGGTCACTTCCAGGTCTGTCCCGGAAGGCGCCAACGGATTCGACTCGAAGAACATGGAGAAGGGCGATTCGTTCACTGTGACTCTGACCGTACCGGGCACTTACGACTACTACTGTATCTATCACCCAGGCTGGATGAAGGGAACGATAATCGTGCTGGCCCCTAAGGGCTCGGTGAGCGTAATCCTGCCGAATGGGGTCGGGAGCGATCCGACCCTCAACTTCAGGCCGGCAGAAATGGTCCTTGTGATAGGGATGAACAGCACGGTCCAGTGGGTCGTCCAGGACCCAACGCCCCACACCGTGACTTCCATCTCTGTGCCGGCCGGCGCCAAGGCGTTCGACTCGGGTATCATCAACAAGGGAGACGCCTTCACGGTGACCTTCACGGTTCCTGGCACCTACAGGTACAACTGCATACTCCATCCCGGCTGGATGCAAGGCACGATTGTGGTAAAGTCACCATCCTGAGCGGGCGAGACAGACGTTTTCTGGCAATGAGATCCCGAAGAACCCAAAGCCAAAAGAGAGCGATGCATACAGGCCGCTCGCTCATCCTGGGCGTCGTGGGAAAGCCACGAATGGGCAAAAAGGGGATTTCAGAAACAAATCTTCCAACTGTGCGAGCTACTCGGTCCTCTGACCTGGCCTTGGGATAGAGGCAGGGGTGGGAGTTGAACCCACGTGAATGCGCTTACCGCCATTGTTGGCTGCAGGCGCACGCGTAACCGTTCCGCCACCCTGCCGCGAGCGCTCGACCCAGCCCGCATGTTTTATTGCCTTTGGGGCTGCTCTACACGAACAGCGCGTACAGGACGAACGCAGAGACGAAGACGATTGATATCGTGTTCAGGACTTTGATCAGCGAATTGATGGCCGGCCCTGCAGTGTCCTTGAACGGGTCTCCCACTGTGTCCCCCATCACGGCAGCCTGATGGGCCGCCGACCTCTTCCCGCCGAGATTCCCCTTCTCTATGTATTTCTTCGCGTTGTCCCAAGCAGCACCTCCGTTGGTCATCAGGAATGCAAGGAAGACACCCGAAACTACGCTACCGATTAAGAGCCCTCCCAGGGCCACGGGGCCAAGCAGGAAGCCGACAAGGAGGGGTGTCGCTATCGCCAGTGCGCCGGGCTTGGCGAGCTCCCTTATCGCCGCGGACGTACTGATATCCACACACTTTGCATAGTCCGGCTTTGACGTTCCTTCCATTATTCCAGGGATTTCCTTGAACTGGCGTCTCACCTCGTTGACCATCTTGAAGGCCGCCCTCTGGACTGCGGCTATCAGGAAGCTGGAGAAGTAGAAAGGAAGAAGGCTTCCGATGAATAGCCCCACCACCACTCTCGGGTCTGATAGCGCGAATGACACGGAGCCCCCCACGGGCAGCCCGTATTTCGCAAACAGGCCGTTCACGCCGATCTGACGGTTGACCTCGGACTGGAACGCCTCGAAGATTGAGACCGCTGCAAGGGCTGCGGACATGATCGCGAAGGCTTTGGTTGTAGCCTTCGTCGTGTTCCCGATCGCATCCAACTCGTCCGTGACCGCCCTCACCTCGTCGGGAAGGCCCGCCATCTCGACAATTCCGTTGGCATTGTCGGTGATCGGTCCGAAAGAGTCTATCGACATTATGATGCCGGTGAGTGAGAGCATCGACATCGTCGCTATGGCGGTGCTGTAGACGCCCATGAGCTGGTTGCCGCCTGAACCCCAATAGCCAAGATAGTAGGAGATCAAGATTGCAGAAACAAGGACGAGCGCCGAGGGAGCTGTGCTTTTGAGGCCAGTCGAGAAGCCGGCCAGGAAGTTGGTTGCCGCTCCCGTCTGGCTGGAGTTTGCGATCTCTCTCACAGGCGAGTAAAGGTATGACGTGAAGTAGTTCGCGACGTTCTCGATGACGACAACTACGACAACTCCCACTATGGCGCTCGCGAACAAGTAGACCCCGAACTGCGAGCCCGCGAAGAGGGCCTGACCTAGGAAATAGTCGAGCGCGATCGTCACCGCAGCGCCCAATGCGAGAGCTATGTTCAGAGCCCTGAGGGGCGCGGCCTTTAGCGACTTGCGTATGTACAGACTCCCTACCATCGCGCCTATGATTCCTGAGGTGCCAAGCAGGAGTGGGTAGAGCAACAGCTGGTTCGACCCGATCGCCGAGAGGAGAGAGGGAGGCAGTTGGAGCGTGGACCTGTTCAGAAAAATCAGCGCGCCGAGGATTATCGCCGCAATTGCCGTGACGACGTAGGATTCATAGACGTCGGCGCCCATGCCGGCACAGTCCCCGACGTTGTCCCCCACGTTGTCGGCGATCACCGCGGGATTGCGCGGGTCGTCCTCCGGGATCCCAGCCTCGACCTTCCCGACGAGGTCAGCCCCCACGTCGGCAGCCTTGGTGTAGATGCCCCCGGAGACCCTCATGAACATCGCAATCAGGGAGGCCCCGAACCCCAAGCCGGCTATGGTGACCGGGTTTGAGGCGACAGCGTTCCCGAATGCAAGGTAGTACACGGAGAGTCCCAGCAGGTCGAAGCCCACGACCGTCATTCCCATCACACCTCCTCCCCTGAACGAGAGGGTCAGGGCGCTACCAAGACCCTTCTTGGCCGCCTCTGCGGTCCTAGAGCTTGTGCGGACGGTGACCGCCATCCCGACGTATCCCGCCAACGCAGAGAGTGAGGCCCCCAGGGCGAAGCCCGCGGCGGTCGTCCCTCCGGTACCGTTGGGATAGTCTATCAACCCGAATATCAGAAGTGCAATTACAACCGCAATCGGAGCTATGACCTTGTACTCCCTGCTGAGGAATGCGCCCGCTCCTTGCCTCACCGCATCGGAGATTTCAACCATTTTCGCGCTGCCACGATTCTGCGTCCGGAGGTAGACCCAGAGCCCAGCGGCGTACAGCAGGGCTGCGATCGATACCAACAGGGCCAGGAGCCCGAAGTCTATTGGCATCCTTTCGTGCCTGCCTCGGATTTCGTTTTATAAGCTTGGCGTCGCGCAATTGAACGTGTCTAACCTTGTTTGCACGAGCGCACCATCTCTTGCGGGGCCTCGGCGAACTCAGAACATGGGGACAGGATTGGAAGGATTCTCTCTTCGGTTCTTTCGCCCTACATAATCACCACCGCCGTACTGGCGATAAGGAAGATTGCCACCACAGCGAGGATCGCATAGGCGGAAATGTTGGCGGTGCCTCCGAAACGTTTGAAGGGAATGCGTGAATCCTAGACCTTTTCGCTCCGAGCACCGTCCCTCGAGGGTTTGTAGAAGTGTTACGCAGGGAAACCTTTGCCAGTGCCACCGTACGAGGGTCGCATCGGTGACTGATGCCGGATCCTAGCGGCGGGCGCGCGACCTCTTGGCGAGCACGTAGGACACTAGGAACGGGAGGACCGTGGTCACCTCGGCCCTGAGCGTGATCTTCTTGGCGTTCTCCTTCACCTTGCCCCACGTGACAGCCTCCCTCACCTGCGCGCCACTCAGCGACCCGTCGAATTCATCCGCGGTGGTCACGTAACACGCGTAATCGAGGCCCCCCCTGAACATGTTCCACCAGATGGTATGATGCTTCGAGATCCCGCCCCCGAGGACAAGCGCCCCAGTCTTCTTGGATTCGGCCACGATGTCTGAGAGCCTGCGCTCATCGGCCAACAGGTCGACTTTGAAGTCCCTGTGGCTCTCTGAGAACAGCCAAATCTGGCTGCCCACGGCCCCGTCGGTTATGCCAGGCACGAACACTGGCACCCCCTTCTTTCTTGCCCAATAAAGCAGGGACTTCGGCGTAGTCAGGTCGTTCCCAATCTCGCGGCAGAGCTGTTCGGTTGTCACTGACCTGACCCCCCGGGAGTAGAGCCTCGAGAGAATTGCCTGCATCCTCCTCTCGATGAGCGGCCCGTAGCTCTTGAGTGGCACCAAGATGTTGCCGAGCCTGTGGTATCCTGACCTGAGCAGCTGCGCGTCGTCCATCTCGAAGCTCCCCTTGTAGTAGACAGCCAGAGACCTGGCGATGTCGTGGTCTAGCGTTCCGCTTGCAGTTATGATCACATCGACCATGCCATTCTTCACCATGTCGACCAGAATCCCCCTGAGCCCCGTGGCCACTGGGGCCGCAGGGAATGAGAGGAACTTCACGCAGTCCGCGTCCTTGCACATCCTACTGAGTATCTGTGCGCACTCTGCCAAGTTTCTCCCCATGAACCCTCCGCCTCTCCCCATCTGGTCCAGGAGTGCAACAATGTCATCAGAGGGTATTGCGTGGACATCCTCGACTGCCTCGAGGCGGCCCAAGCTTCGCATGCGGAATCCCGCTTGCTCTCGTGGCGCTTTTAACTCTTGGCGGGCAATTTCGCGGAGCCCACCCTCTCTCCACTACGGTCATGGAGCCTGCGGCGGACAATATTCAAGGCCCGACCGACACAAAGGTTGCTGCCAACGGATAACCCCCCGACGGCGTCCTCCTCGTATGATTGCATCTGCAATGTCCAGAAACTGCACCGAATGTTCCGGGGAAATGGTAGACCTCGGTGACGAGTTTGTCTGCAGGGTCTGCGGAGTAGTCAGGGAGAAGGAAGTGATAGAAGCGAAGGAGGTCAGGGCACCCCAGGCGGTGGACTACACTGGGCAGGCGCTCGGTGGGTATCTTGGCCCCTTGGACTACGGGTTCAAGGAGAGGTTTTCTCGGGGCTTTGCAGCTTCATCCTCAACATTTGGGTATTTGAAACTCGTTTCTGACTACTCGGGGAGAGAGGACAGCACGTTCTACGCGTGCGCGAAGATGATAGAGAGGGTTGCGGAGAAGCTCTCGCTACCAAGGGTGGTGGTTGGCCAGGCTGTGGTCATCGCCAAGAAGCTGTTCGAGGTCAAGAGGAAGACGAAAGAGGTCACGTCAGCGACGGTTTCCGCATACGCGATTGTCACAGCGTGCAAGATGCTGGAGGTGACCTCCGTGAGCGTTCGTGAGATCGTGGAGGCGCACAGGCTCCTGGGCCGGCGCGTGAAGACCTCGGCCATGATCAAGCTTTCGTTGAATTCACCTTTCAAGACGATCGCTAGGCGGCCGGAGGACTACGTAAACCGGGTGGTTGCGCGCCTCTCGTCCAGTCAGGACGCCATTCGCGCAATCCGCGGAGAGGGCCTGAACCCCCCATTCTACTTCCAGAGCCTTCGCAAGGCGGCGGCCGTGGCGCTGGGAGCCCTCGAAGATGCCGACCGGGGAGGGCACAATCCCTGTTCGTTGGCGGCCACAGCCGTCTACGCCGCAGAAGTAGAGCTCTCGAGGCAAGGATTCAGGGGGAGGGTAACCACGCAAAGGGAGGTGGCAGAGTGCGGAAACGTGGCAGAATACACCGTCCGCGAACAATATGGCCAGCTGTTCAGGCCGTTTGCATCAGCCCCACGCAGTCTGGCTAGCTCGAGAGTATTCCAGACTCCTGAGCTACGAACGTGAACGGCCCTTCCGGCCCGAGAACCGACCCCTGCGAGACGACGACCCCGTAGGCGACGCGACAGGGGGCCTGTGCGATGACTGTCGAATCCAGCGAGAGGAAGAAGCCAATGGACTCGGCATAAAGCGTGAGCGCTGGGCTGATCGATTCCAGCGTCAGCGCCAGGGATGTAGAGTTGCAGAGTTGGGCGCCGGCCCTTGCGAGAGCTGATGAGACGACGCCAGCGGCTTCAACGCAGACCTCCGAGAGGGCCTCGAGCCGCAGAGGGATATTCACCAGGTGCACCTCGTCTTTGCTGTAGGCGACGGATTCGTCAGGGGAGGCTCCTTCAACCGAAGTAAGCGCCTCGAAATTTGACCAGCCTTTCACTGAGCCATTGAACGGTTGAAGCGAAGTCAGGTTGTCCGCGAGGGTCGAGTCAGGTCCCGCGAGTAGGACGGCTCTTGCTCGGAATCCATCCCACCCGACGCGAACAACTTCGGCAGCTAACAGCCGATACACCGCCGCGCTTGCATTCGAGCACGTAAACGTCCGAGATGCCAGGGTTCGTTGCGCCCCGACTAAGAGGTCGAGGACAGCCACGCTTCGAACCACTAGGGCTTGGTCGTAGGCATGTCTCTCTTCCGAGGCGACAGAAGCGAGCTGGAGATTCTGCTGCTCCGCGGAGAAGAGTACGTAGTTGGAGACGAGTAGGGAAGAGAATATGATTGCCGACGCTATGCTCGCGCCTACCCCTTTGCGGGTCGCCATGCCTCTAGGCTCACGTTTCCTGTGTGGAAGACGAGCGTCAGGAATGCGCTTGCAGCGCCTGCAGGCGGTCCGGTGGCGCAAACGAAATTCCTCCCGACTGCCGACACGCCGATCGACGAGTTTGAGAAGGAGGCCAGTCCAGAGCAAATGTCTCCAGAGCTCGAACGCATGAACCAGACCACGCCCCTGGTGGAGACTACTGAGGTCAGATAATCACGGAGAGAAGCCTGCTCCGAGTAGGCTTGGGCTTGCGCAACAAAGGGTTGGGGACTCCATGTTGCAATCACAGCAATGGTGGAGAGGCCGATCAGCGCAGCCGCAGAGATGTCCAGGAACCTCAGACGAAGGTCAGCCTCGGCAAAATGATTGCAAGCGCCATGACAAGCAACAGCATCAGCAGGAGATACATGAACGCCACGTCGGTATAGACCTCAGACTCGGACAATCGGGAGGACCTCGAGGTTTGCGCCCGCGAGCTTCAGGACGTACTCGTGGTCGGGGAGGAGGGTTTCGTTTGGGAGAAGCCAACTTGTGCGGTATACTGCAGGATGAGCAGCCCAGAGGACAGTGAGGTCGCGGCCTGCGAGCTCAATCCTTCCGTTAGGCGAAGGAGGGTGGAACGAGTAGGTAGCGTTGACACCGGGTGTGAGCGCGTCAATCATCCTACCCAGACCGGCGACGGCTTCAGTAGCGGATCGTTCGTCGACATAGCCCCTCACCCCCTCCAAAGAGGGGAGACACAAGCTGACGAGTAGGAGTGAAGCGGATAGGTAGATGCCCCACGAGATAAGCGAAGAATAGGACGCCGCTGGCAGTTCAGCCCACCTGGAGCACAAGCTGCCCTGCAGAGTAGACGAACCTAAGCGGGACCACCCCGCTCAAGGCTTGGGTTGAAAAGGAACAAGTGACCGGCAAATGGGAGCTCTGTGAATAAGATGCCGACACATAACGCAAGTTACCGGATTCGCATTCTATCGCCGCGTGGTCGAGCGAGAAACTCGCGGAAGCTGTACCCTGCTCCACACCCGTGCGCGCGAGCGAGAGGATTGCGGCCGCTGCCGCCTCATTTGCGGATTTCACCGCTACAGATGCGTAACCAGCGTAAACGCTGAACGAAAAGCCCAATGCGACAGTGGAGACCAAGACTACCAGCGCATATTCCAGTACCTCGACCAAATGGTTGTAGAAGGAATTGATTCATTTAAGCCGCGCTGTGGGTTCTTTTATGCTCAGCCCGAGTTCCTTCCGGGACAAACATGGAGGGCCCTATTTCCAGAACCTTGATGAGAGTGCTGGCGACCCGAACTCGCAGGCCAGAACCAGCGCCGCTGCTTGTTGAGCTGTTCGGGCCGGTTCCGGAAGGCCCAGGGCTCCACTCCGAGGCCTATCCCTTCTCATATACGGTCAACAAGACGCCTTCAGGTCAGCAGCACACTATCTCAATGCTGGTACCAGAAAGGACCCTTCTGAGGCTGAGGGAGGTGGTCGAGTCAGTCTCAGCTGCCCTCGACCCTGAAGCAGTGGAACCTCTCAATTTCAGGAGGCTGGTTCAGGTGCTTCAGCAGCTCAGCGCAGAGCAGCTTGGAGGACTGCCTGGAGCAGCTCGGGTAATTGAACTCTCAGAACTTGTCGCATTCGAGGCGATCGGACTTTCGAGAATCCTCGGGCTTGCCAAGGACCAATTCATCACGGAGTTCTACGTAGACTCCGACGCATCCGCTGTCTATCTGGACCATTCGCAATCTGGCAGGTGCGACACCTCACTCGTGCTAACAGAAAGGGAGAGAATGGCCATCGAGACTCATATGGACACTTTCAGGGGCTACTCGCTCGACTACACAACACCGTCACTCAAGAACGACGTGGAAATAGCGGGGGCCAGGCTCAGGATCTCACTGGACCTGGAGCCAATCTCTGTCAACCGCTTCGCTCTCGACGTGAGGAGGCTCAACATCTCGTCTCTCTCGCTCTCACAGCTTGTAGCCATGCGCGTCCTGTCGGGCGAATCAGCCCACCTTCTCGTCGCCTGGCTGGAGCTCGGGGGCAATGTGACCATCGTCGGCGAGACAGGCACAGGAAAGACCACCCTGCTCAACGCACTCGATGAACAACTCAACCCCCAGCTCAGGCGCGTCTACATTGAAGACGCGGTCGAGACCAAAGACCTACTGGAGCAAGGCTATCACCAGATGAAAATCAAAGTCGACCCGTTCGAAAGGTCGGACCACTTCCTTCGTACAAAAGGGACGGAGATCGTTAAGGTGTTGCACAGGTCCCCCGATCTTGTCATACTCAGCGAGATACAATCCGAGGAGCATAGCAGGGCTTTCTTCCACGCCCTGTCAGCCGGAGTCAGAGGGCTCCAGACCTTCCACGCCTCATCCCCGGAAGGGGCTATTCGGCGGTGGGCCATAGTACACGGAATACCGAAGCAGAGTCTTCTGGACCTCGGCCTGATCGTGCAGACTTCCAGACCTGACCGGATGAAACCCCTTCGATTGGTGTCGAGGGTATCCGAGGTGTTCTCTGACGCAGGAGAACCCAGGCTTCGGGATCTCTTTCTGCGGGACCGGGCCTCTGATCTCAGAAGGGTGACAGCTTGGGAAAGAGTCGCGCCCCCAACGGGAAGGACATCCGAGGAGCTCTTGGAAGCCTTGAAGAGTTCATCGGAGGGCTTCAAAAGGGGCGAACTTCTGGCTTGGTAAGAGTCCAGGCCTGGGAGTACTTTCGCCTGGACCCAAAGAAAGTCTTCGCCTTTTCGCTCCTTGCCGGTCTCTCCGGGGGCTCGGCGGTCTTCCTGTTGACTCGGGACGTGCTCGAGGGTAACTCTCTGCCGCTCAGCATGTTGATCTCTTCGCTCGTGTTCTATCTTGGCCTCTCATTCCCTGGACGGCTCGCGGAGGCGGCCAGGCTTGCCCAGTCCAAGGAGGCACCAGCCCTCGCTGTGATGGGCGCGGCGACCCTCGAGGCAACGCACTCGAGGACAAGGGCAATTCTCCTTCTCAGGTCGGGCGATAGGGATGTCTCGGCGACATTGCTCGGAGCGCGCAGACGCATCCTTGAGGGCTACCCAGCCGACGTCGCAGTCACGCAGGGCGGGGCGTTGACTTCCAGTTCAGCGGCTGAGGTCCTTCGCTCCTTAGCGTCGCAAGAGCATTCAGGGATAGTGGAGGGAGGCGAAGAAAGCCAAGGGATTGTGCAGTCCTCCCAGCTTGCGGAAGAGTCGAAACTTCCGATGTTTACGGCGGTGGCATTCTTCGCTCCAATCATGCTCCTTCTGTACGCGATAATGAGCCACGTGGGCGATCCGACCAGGCTTGCCGAGGTCGTAGTGCTCCAGGTCGTAATCCTGGACATCACCTTCTACTTTTCATCCGCGGAGAGGTGGAGGCTCAAATGAACAAGACACTGGGAAGTCTGGTCCTGCTGAAGAGACTCTTGGCATCTGTAAGCTCCGGGAGGGGCGTCTCTGGGTCCATTGTCTTGGCATTCAGGGGCGCCAAGGGGAATGAGAGGTCCGCAGCCCGCATGGTTCTCCTGGGCCACCCTCCCCGCACGTCCCTTGCCTCAATGGCTCCTTACGAAAGCAAGGAAGTGGGGATGTTGGCAAGTCTCGTCACTCTCGCCTCGGGGTCTGACGTCGCCCTCATGGGCAAGAAAGGGTTGGAGCTCTCGACGATACTGGAGCGCTGGCTCAAGGCGAGGGAGGCCAGGCTGATGGAAACTCGGGTGATGCAGATGAGGGGCTTCGTCATGTCAGCCGTCCTCGGAGCGGTCATGGCGATACTATCCGCCCTCGGCCCGATTGTGAGCACCAGCAGTCTCCTCGGACCCGCCGCCCCCGGAGGCCCGTCTCTGGATTACGCCTCGGTCACGATGGTGGCCGTGAGTTCCTCCATGCTCGGTCTATTCCTGTCGGGAAGACGCTTCTACCTGAATCTGGCGCTTGCGCTGTTCGTGTTTTGGCTTGCACTTTCAGCCGCCTCCCCGCTCAGCTCGATTCCAGGAGCCAGCCTGTGGGGCATTAAATAGCGGTGCAGGTTATTGCTGCGATGATCAAGAGGCCGAACTGGACTAACCGCAGGCGCGGCGCGCAGCTCATCGAAGAAGCGCTCCTCCTGTCCGTAGCATTGGTGGCGCTCTCTCTTCTTGTTGGGGGGATTGAATCGATACTGAAGCAGAGCGCGAGCTACACATCCAGCATTTGGAGCTCCATCACCGGTGCGATCAGTGGTATCCTCGGTTCGCTCTTCCACTGGTGACAAGATGCAGGGAGAAGGTGGAGGGCTAGTCTCTCGACTGGCTTGGAAGATCAGACCGACAGAGACCCTCAAGCTCGAATCAGTGAGGATACTCGACTCGAAGTTCGTCTCTTTCTCAAACGGGTCCAGGCAGAGAATGATGGCCCTAATGAGGGTCAGGCTGGGAGAAAGCTTGGACGACTCGAAGATAGACTACGCGGCGGCCATGAGGATAACGCTCCAGCAGCAGAGGATGCGCGGACTCTTTGACGGTCTCTACAGGGCCGGGGTCCCTTTCCTTTACCTCTCAATGATGGCTCCGGCTCATAGCGATGAGGAGGAGGAACTCTTCGAGTTCGATCTCGTTGTCGGCACTTGGATTGACACGAAGAACAAACAAATCGAGGAGGGCGTGCAGAACCTCGAGCAGCGCGCAAGCGTCCTTGCGGCTACCCTGACGGTTGCTCTGCCAAGCGCCTCGGTCAGAAGGCTGAGCAGGAACGAGCTGCGCGATTTCGTCAAGACTCTACTGCTCCCTTCGGAGCCCTACCTTCCCCAGGTTGGAGGCGCTTCAGTGGTAAGTACCCTTGGGTCATTCGACGAGAAGAGCCCCATGGCAGAATCAGTCCAACGCTCACCGCAATTCTACGTCCCGAACTCGATCGAGTCAGGAAGGTCGGGAGTGATGCTTGGGACGATAAGGTCAGCAAATGGTGACTTCCATGATTTCCGACTCCAGCTCGACGACCTAAAGAGGCACGCGGCTATACTGGGGATGACCGGGAGCGGCAAGTCGACCACCGCCTCGACAATTGTCAAGCAGGTGGCCGAGATGGGGCTTCCGGTCTTGGTCCTCGACTGGCACAACGAATACGGCGGGGTAATCAACAGAATCGGGGGGAGAGTCGTTTCCCCGGGAAAGGATGATTTCACGATAAACCCGGTCGAAGCGACCAGCTCGACCGACGTCGTGGAACACATCGCGATGGTCACAGACATATTTTCCGACATCTACCGCTTCACGCATCCACAAGCGTACATGTTCAGAAACGCCCTCCAGAAGCGCGTGAGCGAGAGCGCCGACGAAGAGGTCCCGAACCTCAGTTCGCTCGTCAGGACAATTGAAGCGTATCCTCTCAGATCGGCCTACGACAACGAAACTAAGGTGGCTTTGCTTCGGAGGCTGGTGCCCCTCACCCAAGGTCAAGCTGGAAGGGCCCTGAACGGTCCGAGCACCTTTGGAATCGACGAACTTCTCGGTAAAGTTGTCTGCGTCGAGCTAGGACACCTCCGCGACGCTCAGACCAGGAGCGTGTTCACCGACATAATGCTGAAGATGATCTATGAGCATAGGACAAGGAGCAGGAGCGACCTAGAACATCTGACGGTCGTCGAGGAGGCGAGGAACGTCGCGCCGGCGAGGAGGCCAGAGGACCCGCCGAGCGTAGGCGAGAGGATGATCTCCGAGCTCAGGAAGTTCGGAGAGGCGATGCTCTTCGTTGCTCAATTCCCGACCCAGGTGGCGTCTGAGTTAATCAAGAACTCGGGAGTAAGAGTTGTCCATCGGATAGCTTGGCCTGAGGATGTCGCGTTGATTGGGGATTCCCTGATTCTTACAAAGGAGCAGAGGGATCACATAACGAAGCTGCAGGTCGGCGAGGCCGTGGTCAGCCTGACAAGGATTCAGAGGCCCATCCTGGTTCAGGTGAAGGCGGACTCCGTCCTCGCCACGGAAAGCAGGGACCTCAGCTTCGAAGCCGAACCGTAGCCTTCCAGCCAGTCAATACGCCGGGTGGCTCGGTATGGGGTTATGAAGAGCTTCGCGACTGCGTCCGCGGACTTCGATACCCCGCCGGAGGTTGCATTGAATTCGATAACCCTAGCTTCCCCGAACTTGTGGAAGCAGAGTGAGGAAACGAGACCTATCAGCTCAGCCTCGACATTCGCTCTTACCTTTGCGGCTTTGTATCCCCTTGACAGCAAACGACCTTTCAGCTCCCTGGGGTCGCACCGGAGGACAGCGACCCTTTCGACTTCGCTCCGGCGTAGGACATCGGAAAGCAAATGCCCGTGGACCACGCACCTGCCATCCACTGAGCTCACGAGACGACGATGAAGCGCGTCCGTGTCGACTGCCACCGTCTCAAGGTTACTTCCGGGGTGGGGAGCAAGATCGTTGAGGCCGACGCAGGGGAGGCCCAAGATATCCGCAACCAGAGGAGCGAGGGTCTTCTTGCCAGTCCCCGGCGTGCCCGTGATTCCGAGGAATCTTCCCATGCGTCTATCTCATGAAGGACAGGAGGAGGTACAGCGCGGGCACGAACACGAGTGGCGCGAGAATAAGCACCCAGAAGACGAGCCCTAGCAAGGAATCAAAGAAAGACTCCAGCGGAGAGCCTTCGCTGATGAGCGCCACGATTCTTGAGCCGCTTCGCGCCCGAAGAGCTCCGGCTAATTCGAAGAGCGTTCCCCTGAGCGAAGACAAGAGCGACTTCAGGTTCTTCACCACGGCCGCAAGGAAGCCGAACAATCCCCGGTCGCCCTCGATTTCAGTGTCGCGCATTTAACCCTATTTTGCTGCGGCTTGGGGCTTCTTGAGTTTGGTCTCGAAGTGGGCCCTGAACTTCGCGAGCTTCGGAGCGATGACGACCTGACAGTATGCCTGGCCCGGGTTTCTCTTGAAATACTGTCTATGATAGTCTTCGGCAGGAAAGAACTGCCCGAGCGGGACAACCTGAGTAACAATCGGCTTTCGGAACGCCTGTTCTGCGGTCAACTCCCGCATGATTTCCTCTACGGCCTTTCTCTGCGCTTCGTCGTGGTAGAACACTACCGACCTGTACTGCTCTCCGGCGTCACCTCCCTGCCTATTCGGGGTGGTCGGGTCATGGGTTGAGAAGAACACCTCTAGGAGCTCCCTATACGAAATCGCTGCTGGGTCAAATGTCACCTGTGCGACTTCCGCATGTCCCGTGTCGTCGGCACAGACCTGCTCGTAGGAAGGGTTGGGAACGGAGCCGCCAGAATACCCAGGGACAACCTTTTCCACGCCCTGGAGCTCGCTGAAGACGGCCTCCGAGCACCAAAAGCAACCTGACCCGAATGTGGCAATCTCCCGATTCGACATGAATAGGAGCATCTTCAGGCTCAAATTAAAGCTTGCAAGAGCCGCCGCCTGCGACCCTAAGAGCCTTCGCGTTCAGGTCGACCAGGGCGACCCTCATCCCGTGCCAGACCGGCACAGGAGCCCGGAGCTTGAGAGTCAGTTCCTCCTCGGAGGAGCCAGCCATGACTGAGGCAGCGACGAGCTCTCCAGGGAGCTGGACGTGCATCTCCCTTGCGTCCAATGACTGCGTGTAGAATGACGATTTCCTAAAATCAACATTCAGCATGTCGGAAACCTCGAACGTGCCGTCGTCCAACCAACGAGTCTTCTGGAGGTCATCCGGCCCGACTCCTCGAAAGGAGAGCCCGACGCGAATCCCTCTTCCAACTGAGCCGAAATCCTCTTCATTGACCTGAATACCCCTTACGTCTGCTCGCTTGCCTTCATCTCCAGGAATTGGACAGAGCTGGTCGTGCACGGTCACAGACCCCGACCGCACGAAGCCCAAGGCGACGGTGCCAATTCCTTTGACGGTGAAGGCCCTGTCCACATAGACGAGAGTCCCATTCGTGACGAAGTCCTCACGCGCGCCGACGGGTGCGATGTCCAACACCGTAGACTTCGCATTCCGCTCCTGGATTGGGTAGCCTCCCACGGCGGTGCCTTTCAGGGCCCTTCTGGCGAGCTCCGGCGTGCCGCTCCCGTCGACCAACTCGATGGCCCCCTTCACGGAAAAGCTATCCAGAAGGACGGCGAGTTCGCCATCGGGCGCCGAGATTCTCCCCGCACTCGGGAAGAAGTAGAACGCATAGTCAGCGATGGATGCAACCCTTGCGTACCCCTGGATCCGTTCTGGGTATTGTGTGTCGTCCAGGAAGGTGATCTTCTTGCTTGATTCTGTCCGGTGATAGACTATGGTACCCTCGGCTTCGCTCTTTGTTCCCAGGGAAGACTCTATCGCGGTCTTGACGGCGGGTTCAGTGCCGAATACCCCAATCGTGTAACCTTCCATCTGATCGTCCCAGCCTAGGACTTCAGATGGCGATTGAACCACCGGATGTAGTGCTGGAGTCTGGCAACGCGGTGTTTGGGCTTGCCCACTCTGGAGAGGTCGTGATTCTCCCCCGGGAACAGGACCATCTCCGCCTCCTTCCTGAGCATCTTCAAGGCTGTGAAGAATTGGATCCCCTCGGGCATGGGACAGCGGTAGTCCTCCATCGAGTGGACGATTAGAACAGGCGTCTTGACGTTCGGCGCGTAGCGAAGCGGGGAGTCTGACATAAGTTTGTCCTCCGCGTTCCACGGGTCGCCGCCCATCTGGTCACTCGTGAAATGGGGGCCGATGTCCGAGGTGGTCCACATGCTGATCCAGCTGGCGATGCTCCTGTCCGCGACGGCCGCCTTGAACCTGTCTGTGTGGCCGACCACCCAGTTTGCCATGTACCCACCGTAGGAGCCGCCAGCCACGGCCAACCTCCGACCGTCTATCTGCCTGAACTTTCTCAGGGCGAAGTCGAGGCCCTCCATCAGGTCGTCATAGTCCCTCGTGCCGTACCTCCCCCTTATGTCAGCGAACCTCTCCGAGTACCCGTCGCTTCCGCGAGGGTTGATGTATATCACGGCGTAGCCTGCTCCGGCGAAAGCTTGGAATTCGTGCAGGTATGAGTGGCCGAAGGCCGTCTTTGGACCGCCGTGCACGTATAGGATCCCAGGCACCCTGCGACCGGATTTCGGCAACAGCACCCAACCCTCAATCCTCTCGCCGTCGCTCGCAGAGAATCTGAATGGTCTAGGCGAAAGGACATCGAGACGATCATAGACCTCGGCGTTGAGGTCTGTGAGTCGTTCATCGCGCTTCGATTTCAGGTAGAGCTCTTCTGGATGTGACGAATCCATGGCCACGAAGACGACCTTGCCGTGTTTCACGTCATAGCCCTCTATGCTCCTTCGGCCCCCGACAACGACGTTCGAGCCCTTCCCGGGCTGCAACCTGCACAGTTCGACCGACCCGCCGGCGGCGCGCAGGTGGTAGATTCCGTCCGCGTCCCAGACGATAGTGTGCGGGCCGTGCGACTTGGCCCTGACGTCAGTGTTCAGTCTGTTGGCCTTGTTCGTGTCATCTTTGTCCACCATCCTCAGACTCCTACTTCTAGGGTTCAGCACCCAGATCTTTTCGTGTGAAGCAAACCCAGCGGGGAGGTCGTCGCCGAGTATCGCGATCTGGCTGTCGTCTGGACTCCACGCGAGGGCTGTCATCTCCATCGTGGAGGATGTCAGCTTCACACGCCGTCCCTTCCTGACGTCTAGGAGGAAGAGGTCGGAGATGTACGGTTTCAGGTCGTTGGTTGCCGCGAGATATCCTATCCATCTACCGCTGTGAGAAACCGCGAGTGCTGCGACGTCGAACTCCCCATTCGTGAGCCTGGTGGAGGCTCCGTTAGACAAATCGAGTTTGAAGAGGTGCTTCCTCTTGTTGTAGGTGAAGCCCAGGCCGTTGAACCAGTAGCCGAACCGCCTGATCACCTTGACATCGTCCTTCTGCTCCTTCACGACGTTCGACAGGTAGTAGATGGTCTTGGAGTCGGGGGACCACTGCGGGCTCTCCACTCCTTCTTTACTCTTCACCAGAAGCCGAGCCTCACCCCCCTCAGCTGAGATGACGTAGAGCGCCCCGCCCTTCTCGTCTTTGGCGAACCCCCGTTTGGAGGTAAACAAGATCGACTTTCCGTCCGGGGACCACATAGGGTCGGAGTCTTTCTTTCCCGAGGTGTACTTTGTGAGCTTGATTCCTGTCAGCTGAACGACGCAGACGTCCGAGTCGTAGCCGTCGTCCTCAACGTTGGCCCTGCGGGTGGAAAAGGCGACCCTCTTCCCGTCGGGAGAGAAACTGGGCTCGGACAGCATCCTGTAGAGCCCCAAGTCTGAGGGCTGAACTGGTCTGGACACGCGCAAGGCCGAGACGCGACGCAATCTTATGCTTTCCTCCTCGAAGAATGATTAAATCCGCGAGGTGGCGCGACCAACGCCGATGAGCGACGTTGGCGTGGTGGTCGTCGCGTCATTCCTCCTCGCATTCAAGGCCGTGCTCCTCGAGGGAAGCGAGGTGGCGATCCTGTCGATCGCCACGGTCCGACAGCTTGGCAAGCAGAACGTGTTGTTCGGTGTGCTGGCCGGCGGGTTCGCGTCGCTGATAATCTTCTTGGGCATCAGGCAAGTCTTCCTCCTTTTCCCCGAGACCATTATCGAATTCGCCACAGGCGCAGTGATTCTCTACTTCTCTTACAGGTTCCTAAGGGGCTTCAAGCGATACTACTTCGGCAAGAAGTCTTTCAGGGACAAGATGACGAAGATGGAGAACGAAGTGGTGACGAAGGATCTCGAGCACTACGGGGACCGGTCGCCCCAGGTTATCCCGTTCTCTGTGGTCAATTCGCTTCCCGTAATGACTATCACTCTCACTGAGGGCTTCGAGGCGAGCCTGGTCTTGGCCGCCGCCGGCACCTTCAACTTCGAATGGACCCTGATTGGGGCGGTGACGAGCATCGCCCTTCTCATTATCGTATCTGCCATCTCGTATGAGTATCTGCTCCGGTTCCCGAGGTGGGCTCTCGACCTAATAGCTGGGGCCGTCCTGCTCACGTTCGGCAGCTTCTTCGTGGTGAGCGGCATACTTTCCCTCACGCAGGCCGCTGTCTTCGCATGATTACCTTGGGCATCGGATAGATTTCATAACGGTGACCAAGCCTTTCCTTGATCACTGGGTCAGACTCGTGCAGCTTTCGCAGCTCCGTTTCGTCTTTGGCTTCGATGACACCTATGCCCCACACTCCCTTCGGGTCCGCCACGGGACCGAAGACCACGGCGACTCCCCTTTCAGCCAAGCCTGACCATTAGGCGACATGCTGTCTCATTACCCCAGCCTCAAGGGGGTCATGTCATGGCTGAACGTTTCCCTAGGAGGGATAAGCCTGAAGAAGTAGTGGCTCAGGTGCGAACGCAATCAAACTCGAGCTCCATGTATTGTGCGTTGGCTATTGCCGACGAGAACTGGAAGCGAGGGTATGCCCCGGGCGGGATTTGAACCCGCGTCGCTAGCTCGAGAGGCTAACATGCTTGACCGGGCTACACCACCGGGGCAGTAAGACAGGCGCACGGCAGAACCGAGAATAAGCTTTCCGAG
>JAJTZC010000024.1:0-19084 GCA_032906705.1 Nitrososphaerales archaeon | reverse complement strand
AATTCTTGACCACCTATTAACTGCCACCCATCCTGTGAGTCGCGGCATCAAGGGCCCAGAGGCGCCCGATGCGCGGTTTCAAGAACCAAGACTCGGCGCGTGCAATCCTAGGCGGGTATGTCGTGAACTACAATTTTGCGAGGCCGCACATGGCCTTGAAGGGGAAGACACCCGCAGAGCAGGCGGGAATCGAAGTCAAAGGCTGGAAGGCTCTCATAGAGGGAGCAATCCAGCAAGAAATCTTGGCTCCGCAAACTCAACAGGGAACAGCAGTCGCCCCTTTGCAGGTGGTTAGACAATGAGGAAGGCCTTGGTTGCATTACCCGACGAGGTATGGGACATTATCGACCGAGACCTAGGCGACAAGATGGGGCGAGGATACTCGGACACGATAAGAACCATCGTCACGGCATGGCTCTCAGAGAACGGATACTTGGTCAGAGGAGGAATCGCCCACGCCAAAAAGAAGTAAGAACGAGGAGATTGACATACTGGACACCATGATTACCTCCCTTGCGGACTTGCTCGAAGAGAAGGGGGTAATCACCCAAGAGGAATGGGAGCAGAGAATCAAGAAGAGGATGAAGACCTAGATGGGTTCCTATCGTGCAACGAATTTAGCAGAATCCAAACTCCATATGGCTTATATATTACTTATACAAAGGCTGCAATATTCATGGCAATGATGTTGTATAGAATTTTTGCCAGCGTGGCAATGGTTTTGGTGCTCTCATTAGCTGTTCTCCCTGGCAGGCCTGTTCATGCGCAGAGCCTGCCGACCTTGACCCTCTACCAATCCAGTTGCAACCTCTACCCGAATGCTGGCACCCGCTCGTGCTCAATCGGGACTAGCGGCGCCAGCGAAGCAGCTACCACTGACGGAACCGTCTGCCTCACTTGGTCATCAGTAAGCTCTCTTTCTGTCTCCGTGACGATTCAAGGAGGGGGATTAACTTGCCAGCCTAACGACATTCGGTTTGATTTCACAGTGACGTACACGCCTTCAACATGCACTGCCGGGCAGTATCAAGCTACGTTCAAAGCAACCAATTCTTTCGGATCGACAACCGCTAGCTTCACTGCGAATGTCTTTTGTCAATTCTCGCCAGCACCATAAGGACAAACCCTCGCTCAAGCTCGGCCATCCGTACCGTACTGTTTGTCATCGTGCTCCTCGCGGTCTCACTCGTGGTGTCACTCCCACCCACCCAGGCAAGCCAATCTAGTGGTTCTAGCGCATGCTTTCCCTCTCAGCCCGGCCCAGTGTTGAATCACGGCGAAGCCGGCTCATGGAACTCGGTCAATACTGATGGGAACATGGTTCTCTACAATGGGTCAGCATACAACACTTGGTTCAGGGGTGTCAACGGATCTGGCTACTTCGCAATAGGTTACGCATCCTCCAAGGATGGGGTCAACTGGCAAGTTCTTGGGCATCCGGTCCTGCCAGCAGCTCCCCCGTGGGTTGGAGCGATAGGGGGACCGTTCGAACCATCGGTGATTTGGAATGGAACAAGATACCTGATGTACTACACGTCTCACTCATCCCCTCCTGAGAAGGACATCGGGTTGGCCGTTTCAAAGGACATGATTCATTGGACTGAATACCCGAACAACCCAATTATCAGACCTGGACCTGGTGCGTATGATTCAGAGTGGGTGGCCTATCCCTCTGTTGTCTACGAACCTCCACTCTACAAGATGTGGTACACTGGACAGGACATAGGGACCAAAACCGAAACGGTAGGCTACGCCTCGTCGTTGGACGGAATGCACTGGAATAAACTTGGGGGGAACCCTGTGCTGACCTCCCAATCGACCAAATCATCCAACTACAACGAAGTCCGTTACCCGTCGGTCGTAAGGGTAGGTTCGGGGTACCTGATGGCCTTCTATGCTTACCTCCCCAGCGAGGGTGACATCTTGTATGCGTCATCCAACGACGGGTTGAATTGGACTGCTGGAAGTTCACCTTTGTTGCGCACAGGAGGGAACACGTCGAGTTGGGACTACCATGTGTCGTCTCCCGCACTCGTCTACAATGGCTCCCAGATCTCGCTGTACTACTCAGGCGGGACCGGGAATTTTGGTTCTACTTCCCCATATTACACATCAATCGGACTAGCTCCGTGTCATTTCGTCTTCATAAGTGAGATACAAACCATCACACATTCATTGACAATAATTCAGACAGCAACGATTGCCGAAACGACCACCTTGACGAAGACATCGACTGTGACGAGCTCCGTCATCGGTCGAGTCTACAACCCCGAGTTTGAAGCCCTCTCTGCTATCCTGGCTGTGGGTCTTGTTGGGACAGGATGGCTTCTTGTCCGACAGCGGAGACGAGGCCCAAGGCCCGGCTAGTAGGCCACATCTTCTTTGGGGGTGGGCCGGGGCGGATTCGAACCGCCGACCTTGGCGCGAAGCGCGGGGTAATCACCCATGAGGAATGAGAGCAGAGAATCAAGAAGAGGTTGAAGACCTAGATGGGTTCCTATCGTGCAACGAAGTTAACGGAATCTGCCACCCTTTACCGGATACCAGTGGGTGACAAATACCAACGGAAAGATTTCGTCTACAGCAGGCTTTTTCACTCAAACGAATGGCTATCTTTGTCCATGCGCGCCGTCGAATGGTGGCCAGTGCAATCAGTATGGAGACGGCGAGGTCGTAGAATACAAGTACGAGAACGTCTATAGTGGACCTGGCACGATTCAGATAAGTTACACCTTCCATCTAAAGGGAGAAATTGAAGTGAAGTCAGGTGCGAGTGGGCTCGCCAGCGTGTCGGTCTTGATTCAACTATACGATTCCTCTGGCAACCAGCTGAATTCGCAAACCATCTTGAATGCCCAAACCAGCAGCACAAGGCAGTATTTCGATGGCAACACGGCCTATACGGGTAACATCGGCTGGAGCGTCAGTGGTTATCAATCCTACCAGGTCAGATGGTACGTCCATGTGTATGCCCAAACCAACGGAATCAGCGACTTCTATTCGACTCCTAACAACTACTGGCTCCTAATGTCGATGACAATTGTGACCCCCTCCGGACAAGCGCCAGTGTAAGAGGACCGAAGTTCTCCTCAGGCGCAGCCGAGCTGTAGCGCAATTGACGTTCGGGTCCGCGCGATACTTAAGACAGGGCGATTTCGAGTTTTGGGCGAGTCCATGCGGTTCGCAATAGTGGCCGCGTCTTTAACCCTGATCGTGATGGGGATAATTGGGTTCCTGCTAGTCTCGGGCGCTAGCCTCGGAGCGGGGACATCAGGATGTGACGCCTCCGAGTCCTCGAATGAAACGAACTACATCGTAAACGGTGGCTTCGAAGATGGGGTTCAAGGTTGGACCTCACTCAATGGCGCTAACAGAACCATGCTGATTACAACCGATGGCCCTCAATGCGGGAGACGCGCTCTCGAACTGGTGACTGTCCAGAGCGCCGACTCCGAACCAGTCGCCCTACGGCAGGTGGTGACGAGGGTGCACCAATGCACGGACGACATCGGACAGACCTTCGGTCTCGCGTTGAAGGACGGGCTTAAGCTGTCTTTCTGGTACAGGACTCCGAACGCGACCGAGACGAGGTTCGGCGTTTCCGTAACCTTCCACAACGGCACAAGCAAGATCGGCATCGACTACATTCTGGCGTTCAAGGGCACTCCAGAGGCGAGCGCGGTATCTCCCAGCTTGAGTACCGGCGGGATTGAGACCGTCCTGAACTCCTCAACGGCGCAATGGAAGCAGGCCACGATCGACCTTTACGGCGACTTCGTGAAGTACTTCGGTGTGAATCCGATTTCAAGGCACTACTGCGTCGTAGCTATCGCAGTGTGGCAGCAGCCGCTCGGCTGTACCGATTGTGGTATTGCACCAGTGCCCTACAAGCCGGGTACTAGTTCCTACGCTTTCGTTGACAACTTCGAGTTGAGATTTGCCAGGTGAGCCAGCAGACCAAAGCGCCCTATGGTATTATGGCGCTCATCGAATTTGCTCGGAAGGGTCTCCGCCGTCCCAGGTTTATCTTTTGCACGAGCCTCAAGGGCCGGTCGGGCATTACTCGAATACTCAGTGATTGGATTACTCGAACGGCTGCGAACGTAAGGAGTGTAGTGTAGTTTTTCAGGTCATCTAGCGTTCTCGTGAGATCATGAGATTAGTTCTCGCCTTAACAATTATCGCGGTAGGCATGGTGTTCGTTGCTGAATCGCTTTGGGAATTTTCCCAGTTGCAATTGATGCTGAACGCGATAGCGCAAGGCTACTTCCAGCTTCTTCACCTAACTGCCCCTTCTCAAGCCTCTCAACTTACGCTTATTATCGATGAGCTTTTTGCCGCAGAGCGAGCGCTCAAAGCCTCAATGCTGGCCCGCGCGGTCGTCTCGCTTTCTTTGGGCCTCTTTCTGATTGGGGCTGGTGCCTTTCAGATACCTGTCGTTCAGACAACCATAGAATCGTTTGGTACTTCGCGTTTCGCCCTCTGGTTGGTCCTTCCATTCGTCGCTCAGAGCATGGATTTCGCTGGAGCATATGCCTTCTATGAGACATCGGTGGCTGCACGTCTAGGGTACAACATCAACTACCTGTTTGCTTCGAAAGAGCGCAATCAGGCTATAGTTGCATTGATTACGAATGGGGATCCTTACCAATATGTCTTCCAAAGTCTTCTGGTCGGAAGTCTGGTGGTTGGGCTCTTCTTCTCATCAGCCTACGCTGAAACAAAGCGATTGAAGACCAAGAACTTACGTCGTATCGTTGTTCTCGTTCCGACGGCAATGTATCTCATCGGGTTATTCTCGGCAGTGATGGCGATTCTGACCCTAAGGCCGACGTAGGTGCTCAATTTTCTCTCCCAGACGAGCCTTTTGATTTAACTCTAGCGGCGGTTCCACATGCCCTGTTAAGTTGTCGGGATATGGTAGAGAGGCATCGAACACTCATCCGATGAGTTGGCAGTGGCTTCGATTAGGTTCTGCCAAATTGTTGAGTGACAAATGCGAGCGTCGAGCATCGGGTGACTGAATGAAGCCTTTGGTCGTTCTTGGGGTGATAATTCACTTGACAGGAGCCATGACGATGCTCTTCGGAGCGGTTTATTTCGAGACCAATCGCCTTGGGACAATGAGTGAGGCATCGGTTGCAACGACACTTCCTTCCATCCAATTATCATTTCCTCCTCAGTATCTTGACCAAAGCCCACCAAATACCATCACCAAGCGCGGCCTCCAAGCAGAGCGATAGACGTGGTATACGCCGCTCAGTCCTACTCCGTCATGCCTTCTTCCTCCCTCTACTACTTCTGCGAACTACACACTAAACCTCGGAGGCGTCGACTTGATGCTGCTCGGGATTGTGGTGATGATAAGAGTATCCGCTTCGCATCGCCCGATTGTTAAACAACCAACCCCCGAAGACTTAACAGAACCGTCCCGCTTTCAGTTCCGGCATGGCTGAGTGATCTGCCAGCGGAAACTATGCAAGTGAACCGTAGTCCAACCATTGGCCAGAGGGCACATAATCACCGCCGCTCAGGCCTACTTCGGCATATCTGCACGACGAGTCTTCCGTAATTAAGCGTTTGGTGCGGACGTTCCCGTCTTTGGGAATTAGGGGATTCGCTCAGGTGTCGCAGTCGGAACAGGAGACCCATGAGGGGCGACGAACAGGTAATCCGCATCAACGGCAAGGCCTTCAACAGGCTCTCCCGCGCCAGGAGGGAAACCGAAAACCTCTCTGATGTCATTATTCGTCTCTCTGCCGCCACTTTGGAAGGGTTGCAGAGGAGGGGCGAGCAGACCTGGCCCCGTAGACCCGTTTGTATTTCTGAGCGATTGACGCATCGGCCCAAGGCGGCCGGACCACGCTACACATGCGCAGGCTGCAGAGATCCCATGGGAGCCGCAAGGTCTGAGATGTCGACCAGCAACTTGCTTGCCCGCTCGACTGCCCCGAGGGTCTCAAAGGTGGCTGAGCCGCCCGGCCCAGCATTCCCAGCTAGTCTCTCTAGCGTGTCGCCCACTTCCCTAGAAAGCTCTCCGACACGTGTGTAGGCTGCCCTCGAGCCTGCGGCTCCCCGTCCGAGGAACGACTGGATGGCAAGCTCCACCATCTCGTTGAGCTTCAACACGCAAACCGAGTATTCGCTGGCCTCCGACTTTGCGAGTTTCACCTTGTGGAGCTTCTTCGACAACTCAGCCATCGCGTCCCCCACGCCCTCCAGGAAACTCGCCAGTACCCTGTAGTCCAGGACATCAACGGGCGCGAGGCCGTAACGTTCGGCGACTTCTGGGTGCATCGTCGCGGTCCTAATTGTTCTCACGAGAAGGAAATACAGCCTGTCCACTTCGTCGTCGCGCTCCCCCACCAACGAGAGGAGCTTTGCGTCCCCTTGAGCGACTCCGTCTGCGGTGTCCTTGATCATTCCCTCGACGATGCTCGACATCCTCCTGACAAGCCTCTCCGGGTCAATCGCCGACGGCTCGAGCAGGAACTGGACCGTGACCTGCTTGGAGTCCTCGTCCATTATTTCAAGCCCGATGAGCCTGCCTATCGCCGCCTTGATCGCAACCCTGTCTTCACGCGGAATCACTTTCTTCCCCCGTATTCTTATGACGTCGTAGCCGAGAAGGTAGGCGCCAGTCAGGTCGTTGAGCGTCAGCGTCATGCCCTCCTTTGGGTATTCGACCTCGAGTTCCGTCGGCTTCTCCGCAGCCTCCTCGATGGGCCTGATTAGGAGCTTCCTCCCAGACAACTCGTCGACAGCGACGGTCGCGCCCTTCTTGATTCCGTTCTTCTTCGCCCAAGCCTTTGGGAGCGAGACGAGAAGTGTCCCTCCCCCCATCTCCAGAACCTTCCGCGCGTCCATGTCTCTATAGAGCGTTTGCAGGCTCTATATCACTTTCACGCTCGCTCGGCCACTTCAATCGGTCCCTTGCCAAGGGCCCGAAGCAGATCTTCCGCCCTGATTCTGAACACGACGTTGGGAGCACCGCCTGCGGCCCAGACGTGTTCAAACCTCCGAAGCGATGAATCGGGCAGTACGGTCACAGTCTCTTTGTGGGGGAACGGGGGGACGCCTCCGATGGGGTAGCCTGTGAGGGACCTGACCTCCTCAGGTGTGGCGACACTGACGCTCCTCCCCGCCCATGCCGAGAGTTTTCGAACATCGACCCTCTTGTCGCCGGAGACGACGGCTACAAGTGCACCTGCGCCCTTGAAGACTACGCTCTTCGCGATCTCTGCGACCGAGCATCCCAGCGCCGAGTTTCTCGTGCTGACGTCGAACTCGCGGAATGTCACCTCAGCTCCTAGACTGGCGAGATGCTGCCTGACCCTTTCGACGCTGCCGGCCACTGAGGTCTACCTAGCCAACGACTTGCTGAGGCTTGTTGACCTGCTTGTTGACAGCCTCTGCCAGATAGTGGCCACGCAGGGTCACCTTCGCTTCCTTGACTCCCTTCGATGTGAGCACGCTCGCCTTGATGTCGCTCGCGATCTTGAGCGCGAAGACGGGCGGGCAGAACGGTGCCGTCAGGTGGAACTCCACGCTGACAGAGCCCCCGGTTATGTCCAGCTTGTCTATCAACTTCATCTCAGTTATTGGGCGACCCAGCTCAGGGTCGATTATCTTTGAGAACTTCTCCTCTATCTCTCCACGGTCCACTTGGGTTTCAGACAAGCGTGATTTTGAGGCTCGGAGCGTATTTATTCCTTTGGCGCGGACTGGCTTGCGGGAGCCTTGTCACTGCTGACGTCGTTCTTCGCGTTCGACGTCGCCCTCTTCATCCAATCCTTCGTCCTTCTCTTCTCAATCCTCGACCCGATTGGCACGGTCCCCATCTTCATGGGCTTGACCAACGACTTTCCCGAACAGCGCAGGAAGATTGTCAAACAGTCGATAGTCGTCGCAACGATAATCCTCTACGTTTTCGCCTATCTTGGCTGGCTTATCTTCGCGGCTCTCGGCATCACCCTGAATGACTTCCGGATAGCTGGTGGGATAATCCTGTTCACCGTAGCTTTCGACCATCTCAGTGGTAGGAAGGGGAGGTCGAAGGTCGAGGCAGGGGACGTTGCTGTCTTCCCACTGGCGACCCCATTGTTGGCTGGACCGGGGGCCATCTCCACAGTCGTGATTCTTGCCAACCCTCCTTACGGGCCTTTTCTTACGTTCGTCGTGATCACGCTCAACTCAGTCCTCGCATTCGCGTTGCTTTCGCGGAGCGAGTGGGTGCAACGGATTCTCGGCGTAAGTGGAAGCAGGGCCTTGACGCGGATTACCGCGTTGCTCATAGCTGCACTTGCGGTCTCCTTCGTCCGGGAAGGGATAGTCAACATAATTTTCCCATCCGGGGCCTGAGAGTCTCGAAGGCTGCTGTCAGGCTCCGTGTTCGCGGAAACGTCCACGGCGTCTTCTTCAGGGCAACGATGGCACAGATGGCAAAGGAGGAGAAGCTGAGCGGTTGGGTAAGGAACGTTGCTGACGGCTCTGTAGAGGCGTTGCTCGAGGGGGAGCAAGAGTCGGTCGACCGAGTCGTACGGTGGGCCAAGAGAGGACCTCCAGGGGCGCGGGTTGACTTGGTCGAGGTCGAACGCGCTGAAGTGATGAACCTGAAGGGATTCGAGATAAAGGGCTAAGAGATTCTCAGAAGCGAATCCAGCTTCACCACGAGAACAAGCTATCTAACGTAAAAACAGATAAACGGCTAAGAGACTCTCAAAAGCGAATCAAATTTCATCACAGCAACAGACTATCCAAAGTCAGAGCAGAGAATGACATACTCAGCCAAGACCTCGCCCTCCGGACATACTGGGCAGACCTAACCAAGCCAAACAAAGCAGTCAGCCAGAACTCAAAAGGTCACCACCTAACCGCCGTCCGAAGGTTCCTCGCCATACTCGGAAAACCAATTTCAGCAACAGCCATACAAGAACTGGTCGAGTTCAAAAGGAACAACCCCAGAGACACATCACTCGAACGACAACTCAAGCTCTGGAAGGCCGAAGCGACAGGAGCAACAACCACCACGAACAGAATCGCCATGATACTGGGCATCTTCCGCCGCAACTTCGCCCCACTGGAAATGCACGTCCACGTCTCAAGCGACTCAAAGACGATACCAATCAGCGAACCAACACTGAGAGCAATCCGCCTCGACGACGAACTTACGCAAGAAGAACAGGACGCCATCGACCTCATGACCTACGGAGCCGAAAGACGACACGCACTCAACTCCCTGCCATTAGGCAACGTCCACCTTGTCGAGAGCTCCAACGTCGCGCTACTCGACATACCAGCACAGCTGGCCAAGAACGGGTTAAACCACCCGTCCATCATACCAAAAGACCTAGCTGAACGACTCCTCGAAAGAGCAACCAAACTCGATTACGACCAACTACAACCCAACTACAGGACTTTGTGGAGAAGAATCACCAAGCTAGCTGCATCCAGATACAACGTCAAACTGACCAGCCACTACTTCAGAAAACGGTTCGAGACAATCGCGGAACGAATACCAGCGAACGAGATGAACCCGAACCACTGGATCGTCCTAATGGGAAGCAAACCAACACTCGGACACATGCCAGAGATATACAGTCTCATGGAAAACAGGGAGCTCATCAACGAATACGAAACCTACCTCATGCCAAGACTCGCCCTGACTGGCGAGACATTCAAAGCCCAACCGAACCAACTGGAACAACTCAGACGCGAAAACTCAGAACTGAAAGACCAACTCATCAAACTAACGCGACTCCTAACGGAGAACGCGTTCACCAAAGCGGGGAGCTAAACGCTCCCCTTCCCTTCCTTTTTTCGCAAATCGGAACGATATAGCTGCACGAGAAAAGACGAACACCCAAGATTCCCCACGTCACACCAGTTTTCTGACTTGTTCTCCGGAATAATGTTCATCCTTAATAACCCTCATGGAAAAACTAATTCTGAGCGGAAGAACCCTCATGGAAAATTCCTCCCGGGCTTCAACTAGTGCAAAAAGCTCTGGGAAAGGGTCAAAGACAGTTACGATTATCGTCGGGGTCATTGTCGTCGTAATCATCACGGCAGGCTTCCTCGTCTACGTTCCAGTAACAACCGCGAAAGCCGTCCCCTATACGACAACGTCGACGAACTACGTGACTTCAACGATACCCTATCTCCTCGTACAGACGTCAACGGTCGCCTATACGACAAGCTCCACGACGGCAGTCCCGATTCAACAACAAACGACGACAAGTCAGCAAGTGCTGAACGTAGGTTCTACGACGCTCCAACCTAACTACTACACATCCGCCTCTTCGCAACTCAATACAGGGACAGATGTACGAGTTTCGTGGAGCTCTGATGATACAGTGGACGTGTATGTCTTTTCTTCCGCCCAATTTGCTGCGTACAAATCCAACGGGGCGACCAGCCCGAACATCGCAGGACAGAGCAACGCTCCAGCCACCAGCAATCTGAGCTTCCACGTCTCAGCCACAGATATCTACTATCTTGTGCTTCGCAACCCTCATACTGGATTCATAATCGGTGGCCATAACATTCAGGTCGCAGCATCCGGAACGGCAACCTATCAGACATCGGTAACGGTCAATATTACACAGACAGTGACCTATACGGCCTCAAGCCAAACGCTGGTCACTCAAACACTAACAAGCACAAATGTTAGCACTCAATACATCACGCAAACACTGACCAGCACGACTACCGCGTCATGCTCCTATTCGTTCTGGAGCTGGCTGACGGGTTCGAAGACTTGCTCATAGACGCCTACTAACTTCGAGAACTTCTGATGAACCCTCGACTTCTCAGGTTCCTTCTCCGCTCCGCAACCGCTCACTCACGCTCGTCCTGCTTCCGTCCGCCTTACCGATACGCCCTCGGCTCACCTAACGGAACTGTCAAGAGAAGATTGCCACCGCATCACGCATACGAACTTGCCACATGCCGATGCCGCTAACGGAGAGAGGAGCGCCACCCCTGCGCCAACCCGCCTCGGCCTTCGGCCTCGGCGTTCCTCAAGAATTTGTTTGGCGCAAGAGGGAGGACGCCCAACCCTCCGTTTACGCTCATCATCATGCACCAGTCCAACGCGAGACACGACAGCCATTAAACTCACGACAGCCCCGAACGAGAGCCAACGCCAGATCGACGGCAACCATCAACAAACCACACGAGAACGGTTCTACACCGAGCCCACCACCTTCGACCACGACAGGGGTCAACGAACGGCACGCCCCGC
Organism: Nitrososphaerales archaeon; assembly: GCA_032906705.1. Classification (GTDB taxonomy): domain Archaea; phylum Thermoproteota; class Nitrososphaeria; order Nitrososphaerales; family Gagatemarchaeaceae; genus DASPPF01. The sequence goes on along the minus strand of JAJTZC010000024.1, from coordinate 7,839 downwards.
CTTCAACCAAGACTTGAAGAAATCACGGGCGTTCCGGACCAACCTAGCAGACACCTCGTCATAAGACCCCTCGACGAAAATATCCCAAAAAGGTTCCAGACCAAACTCTTCCGCCATCTTAGGGTCGGAAAGCGTATACTTCGCCAGCAAGTCGGCCTCGCACTTCTCACACAGCGAATAATTCTCAGAACCACCGATGAGATTACCACCCGTCACCATCTCACCAACGACACCACAACGAGAACAAATGTGAACCTCAGGAGGGTCAGATACCCAACCCATCGGAACACCGTCAGTATGAGACATACCGACCATCAGCCTCGCGCTTCAACTCAGCCAAGAAATCAGCCTTCAACTGCTTGAGCCCCTTCTCACGCGCCTCCTTACGATGCACCAGCGCAACATCATGCATCCGACCCCCAACCAACGCGCCGCACTCAGGACACCACTTCTTGCGGCGCTCCTTCTCCCGCAACATCCTAGTCTTGTAATCCAAGCCTATCCTTCGCATAAAGGGAGACTTCGCGCTCAGGTTCAACCCAGCGAACAGACCATACCCGATATGGCGAAAATGACGACTGAACAACGACCAACGGACAAACTCCCTGTCCCATCCAGAGTAATCCGAACCCTGATTGACATACTTCTCATAATCGAAGATGGCTCCCCGATAGACATACTTCAACCGCTCAATCAACGGATACACACGCTCATAACGCCTAACCCTCACGCTGAACATCTCTCGACTACCACTCTTGAAACTTGAACTCGACTTCCCATAGACAGCCTCAACGTTCTTCCTCCAAAGAACCTTGACCCTCCCTATTGGAAGCCTCAGCATATCAACAGTCGAAAGCTTACCCGTCGCCTCATCAACGAACAACCTCGGAATCACGCTATGCAGATGCGGATACAACCCCAACCCAGCGGCGCTGCTATGCCAATACTGCGGAGATATCTCCATCCCAAACCGAGCCTTGAACCCAAGCTTCTCATCGAAAACCTGTTGCATCGTCTTGTATCCAATCCGAGCAAAACGAGACAGCTTGTCTCTCGGTATCCTCGGCCAAAGGTCTTTGCCAACGGTGAAATCAACACGCCAGACCAAAAACGGCTTCTTAGCGTGATTGAACATCTTCGCCAACAGAATCAACCTATCCAAAGACTGACACCAAGCCTCTATCTCGTCACAAACAGGACAGAGCCCCCGATTCATACAATGCCAAGCACCAACAAACTGATGAGCGCCCTGTCCCTCACACGCCCGAACGCTCATCACGTCACCACAATCTATGACCTCTTGAACGCGATTACCTACCTCGTAATACGAAAGGAACCTGATCATCGCACCAGAGACTTGATTGCTAGGCGTCTCAGAAACGTCATCAGAACGAGTCAAACCACTAGAAGCTATACGCTCTCAAGCGGAACCAAGCACCGCCTTCAGCCCAAAGGCATAAACAACCGCCAAAAAGGCGTTCAAACCAACAGCAAGACCCGCAGACCACGACATCATCACAGGCAGAGCGGCGATGAACATGAACCCGTAAACAATCGTAAGCGGAACAACACGCAACAAAAGCTTACGCTTTCGCTCCTTCATCCAATGAACAAAAGACTCTACCTGAACAACTTCACCCATAGCTCGCCATCGCCAACATTCCGACGATGTAAGGAAACGCCAAGAACGCATTCAACAACGTCCCCAAGCCCACAGGCCAAGTCGCCATGAAAGGCAAAGCCGCGGCAAACAAGAACCCATACACGACGGCCAGCGGAACGACCATGACGATCATGTGAACAGACGCACCTTTCAACTGAATACTGTTCCCAAGAACCGTCACCTCAGTCCCAATCAAGCTAATCGCAAGAATAAGACCGAGCATCGAGAACACAGTAAGAGAACCAATACCTATGTTCGCTATCACCGTCTGCAAAACCCCTTGACCCCCGGTTCCACCACAACCAATCCCCGACAGAATCATGTAGCTCGTGCAACCCACAGAAGTCGGGTTAGAACCCGTGTAAGGAGCATACGGCGAGACGTTGAAACTCCCGAAATAATACCAGACGATTATCCCATAAATCACGAGCGGCATCAGGATAAGCATGAACTTACCGCCGCCGCCGCCCGCCATGCTACCTGAACACCTTGTAGAACATGAGAATCAAACCCAAAACCACGAACAACCCAACACTAGCAAAGCTTATCAACACATAAGGGAAAACCTTCCCCTATTGACCGTCCTCACCTTAGAAAAGGCGTCTGAAATCCTGTCAATTCTCCAAAGACCTTCAACCACTCACGCAGTCCGAAAGGCTATGAAAGACATGCCACGAAAACGGCTTCAAAGCTTTCTAGATGAACTCCTACTCAATGGACACATCGAACTTGATGGCGTCTCTACACACATCACTTCTAGCAAGACACCGAGATTACCATACATCTATCATACGACAGAACTCGGAAACGCGTTCATCTCGCGGTATAACGAAACGAAACAATTGTTACACACGTATAACCTAGACGCCCGACGAACCGTCACAAAAGACGGACGCAGAATCCGACACCCCGAATTCCGCTTTGCTCACTCTACTATTGATAAGACACTCGCCAATCGGGTTCCCGAATCGGGCTAACTTCCCCTGAGATTTCACCTACAAAATCTCCGACCTCGAAGAGAACTTCCCCTTCCTCGTCGTGAACCACACGAACATCGTTTTTCATACTTCTCATGGATTCGAGAGAATCTGTATTGGCTATTTCAAAGTTGCTGGCTAACAAGCCATATCACAACATCAAACCCTGTAAAACCGCACTAAAGCGAAGCCAACGAACCACCACCTTAACTCGGTCAAGCATACCGATACACCAAGACAACGAACCGCCAAAGGCTCCTTAACGCTCAAAAAGGCTCTCTAAACTCTCTCCGCTAGTCAACTAAACGCACCCAACCACCGCATTAAACTTAGACGCAACCGCCTACATCAGACTAAACGCAACAAACCATCTTACTTGGGGCTCCGCTACGCTCCGCCCCAAGACCCTACTGAGGCGCTACTAACGTAGCGCGACAACGCCAATCGCTAACGCCACAAGCCATGCCATCCACCGCCGCAACACTTCGCTACGCTCGACAGCGCGAACACACGCTACCGCGTGAAATCGCGCTGGATAAGATGCGGCTGACAAGATGATACCTAATCACCGCACCACTAGAAACCGACACTACCAATAAACCGCCCAACGCTCAACCCCTACACTCCAACACAAACCAACAACACCGGGGAGCGCGGCGCGGGGCAGATCGGAGAGGCGCGGCCTCCCCTCACCTATCCTCTCCCTATCGGGAGAAAGAACAACACGAATCCACCGCAAAGCGATAAAGCCCGTTCCACGCTGAAGCGTCCAAAATACTCGCAGAGCCCACATACTCGAAGCGCAATAACCGAGCTAGAAACACCAATCGGCCTTACGGCATCTTGGTATTTTCTACGGCTTTCTGGATATCATTTACGGCATTTTAGGCAACAACGCTTATCAGCAATACCACTATTTCATGCCCGAAGATATGACAACCGAAACAACGGGACCACCACAGAAAGAGACAATACCCCCCCTACCAATCGGTAATAGAAGCTCTCCCATAGGGAGAGCCTCATATCGAGATAACGGGCTGAACAGATGAAACCGATTTAAGAACAGGTCTGGAAGCGCGAGGCGACGGGATCCGTGAAGAAGGTCGCACTGATCAAGGGGGACGGCACCGGGCCCGAGCTGATTGCTGCGGCCTTGGAGGTCGTCAAGGCTAGCGGGGCCCGAGTCGAGCTCGTGCCGTGCGAGGCAGGGGCGGAGTGGTGGGAGAAGGCAAAGGGACCGAGCTTCATCCCGGACGAGACGTGGAGGATCCTTGAGAACTCCGACTGCTGCCTGAAGGGGCCATCGACAACGTACCCGGTTCCTGGCACTCCTAGGAGTGTCGCCGTGAGCATCAGGCAGAAGTTCAACCTCTATGCCAACGTGCGGCCTGTGAAGACATTTCCCGGACAAGTGGGCCCGCTCGGCGAAGTAGACTTCGTCGTCATCAGGGAAGCGACCGAGGGGCTCTACGTGGGTATCGAGCACAGGCTGTCCGACGACGTAGCCATCGCGATAAGGCTGATCACGAAGCAGAAGTCCCTCAAAGTTACGCGTTTCGCGTTTGAGGAGGCAAAGAAGCGCGGCTGGAAGAGGGTGGTCGCCATCTCAAAGGCGAACATCCTCAAGGTGAGTGATGGGCTCTTCCTGGATTGCGCGCGGGAGTCGGCAAAGGGCTACCCCGGAATCGAACTCGAGGACATCTTCATCGACAACTTTGCGCAGCAGCTGATCAAGAACCCGCAGAGGTTCAACGAGAACGTCATCGTCGGCACGAACCTGTTCATGGATGTCATGTCCGAAGAAGCGTCTGGCCTGATAGGGAGCATAGGCGTGGTCTACTCGGGAAACTTCGGCGATCGCTATGCAATGTTCGAACCGGCCCACGGTAGCACCCCGAAATACAAAGGACTCGACAAGGTCAACCCCACGGCGACAGTCCTCTCAGCGGCTTGGATGCTTGAGTATTTGGGGGAGAAGGAAGCGTCAGCTGCGATTTTCCGTGCCACCAGGGAGGTCATCGAGGGGGGCAAGACTCTGACGTACGACCTTGGTGGGACCGCGGGCACCAGAGAAATGTCCCGGGCGATAGTCAGGAAGCTATAGGCGTGCTCTTCCGCATCTTTGAGAGACTTCTCAGCACCGGCAGAGCGACCAAGACGGCGGCGACGGTATAGAAAGCTCGTTCCAACGGGTACCTGTAGAAGAAGAGTAGCATCAGGCCCTGCCACCCTTCAGCCGTCAGGCCGCCGGCGCCGTTAAGCCTGACCAACGTCTCACCCACCAGGGTCCCCGCAATCTGTCCACACATGAGCGACGCGAAGCTTGTGGCTCCAACGAAAGCAGGTCCCAGCTTGCCAAGAGCACCCCTGCTTTCCATCAGCAGAGCCGCGCCGAAAGCCGCCAACGAAATGATGTGCATCCATGCGAACGGCACCTGAACGCCCGCCACCTGAATTAGGACCACTGAAAGGGGATCAAATGAAAACCATACGAGCAACAGGAGCGGCAGCGCAAAAGCGGCCCTCCTCCTTCCCGTGTAGGCAAGTGCCGCCGTAACAGTGACTGCGAGGTCGGCAAACAGTGTATCGTACCTGACCTGCCCTTTGTACGCGAAGTCAATCAAACTACCTATCACGACCGAGAGCCCTCCCGCGGACGGTCCGAACAACATTCCTGCGAGGGGCGCGACGACCTTGTTTGCGGGCAAGTAGCCTGGGCCAACGACATACGGCGAAACCGGAATTGCGCCGAGGAGAGCGAAGAGGCCCGCGAAGACGGAGGCAGTGGCCACGAGATTGGACCTCCGCTTGGTGTGCAGCATCAGCCAGAGCATTTCCCTTGGCGTCTTAACACTTTCAGTCGCCTGTGGCCTACACGACTGTCTCTTCACGAAACTTTTTAGCGCGTCAAGATGACCGTGGATTCGTGGCAGCTTCTGAGGAGCAGGTGAAGAAAGCAGCAGAGCTAAAGCTCTGGCTGGAAAACCGCGTCGCTGAACTCCAAGAGGAGATCGAGAGGCTCAAGGAGACCCTCGCTTTGGTCGATGACTCCCTCAGGGCCTCGACCTTCAGGCCAGCAATCGAGCTCCTCGACGAAGGCAAGGAGATTGTGGAGACCCGTGAACTGAAGAGGGACAAGGGAGGAGACGTGATTGCCACCGCCGCAGTGACCTCGGACAGTGTGTCAATCGAGCCTCGGGCGGGAGTGAAGTTGCAGCAGAGCACCGCCCCGTTCAAGACTTTCTTGATCACAAAGATTCTGCAGGGAATGCGGAGCACGGACCAGGAGCTGGTAACTTCCGGGAGGCTGGGCAAAGGCCGCGAGCTGAAGTTCGATGTAGAGGAGTCGAACGGCGGGATAAGCAAGCTGATCGTTGAGAACTACAGGGAGAAGGCCAGGCTCAACGAGATTCTCAGCACGGTGGCGTGGACATTCTCTCGGATGCTCGAGAAGTAGTCAGCTGACGAGCCTGGCGACCTGCCAGAGAGAAGGAGGCGCCACATTTTCAGAGAGCAGGTAGAGCTTGGCCGCGGCATTCGCGAACGCAAGCCTCTGTTCGTCTCGCATCCCCTTCAGGAAGGCGTAGACTGAGCCTGCGTCCCAGACGTCTCCTGCCCCTGTGCGACGCTTCGGCTTTACATGGTCAGTCCGTAGCTCAACCGAGTCTCCGTCAAGCGCTGTGTAGGATGCTCGCTCCGCGTGCACGTCGACCCTTATGCCGAGCTCATCTGAGATTGCTCTGCACATTTTTCTTGAGTCGGGGGCGACAATCCCGAGCGCCTTGATGGTCGACCTCGCCTCATCCTCGTTCACGCTGAGCCAGTCAACCAATCGGCGTCTCCTCATCCGCGCGATGAGGTCCGCGTACTTCTGCCTCCTGTCCCGGACATCCGAGGTGGCGAGATAGAGCACTGCTTTTTCCCCGAGGTTTCTTCTCAGCGTAATGAGAAGCTCGGTCCCATGTGCATTGGCGGCCCAGTTGACCGAGCAGACGATTCTGGAACGCTTGAGCGATTCCCAGTCGTCCTCAGTGAGAAGCCGAGGAGGGAAACGGGCGGCCCCTCCCGAATCGCTGACCATGACGTTCACGCTTTCTTCCAGCGCGACGGTCAATCCCGGCGGCTGCGGCTTGATTCGCACCTTGACGCTTGGTCTCTTGAACGCCTTCCGAAGTAGTCCTTCGTGTTCAGCGTCGCTGTGGGTGATGAGCAGGACCTTCGCTCCTAGTTCGCCCAAGGCGTGCGCCATGTTTACCGCATTGCCCCCGATCACCTCCTCCTGCTCGACATCATGAATACTCCCGCCCCCCTCCCTTGACTTCGCCTTCGCCAGGCCCAGCAATTCGTCGAGGCTCTGGACGTGGACCAACCTGTCGACAAAGAAGTCGTGCATCACAGCGGCGTCGTATCTCTGCTGCGCCAACTCACTTCAGTATCTTTATGCTCTTCACTGTCTTAAGCTCATTGAGTTCTTCCATGGCCTTCCCCGTGAGCTGGCCCTCCACGACCAGGGTCATCCTTGCGTCAGGAACCATGTCAGGGTCGTCAGCCAGCGCCTGCCTCACGACCATCCCATTCTTGGAAAGGCAGGCGGCGACACCCGCCATTACCCCCGGCGACTTCGGGTCAGCCTCCACCACTATCGCCGTGTAGCCGAGAAGAGCGACAACATTGACTAGGCTTGCCCCGAGCGGCAGGGTCTGGGAGAAGATGGCGTAAAGGAACCTGTTCCCCCGTATTTGCTCGACGGTCTGCTTGACCACTCTCCTGTCCACGTCCACTGCCCTGGCGAGAGCGGAGTAGTCGACCTCGACGTCGGCGACGTAGATCTTCGAGTCATCAGAAACCCGCATCCCGCACTCAATCATTTTCTTTACGATGTCTGTCCTTACGATTTGCCTCGAGAACTGTTTCTTGATGCTCGGCCACACATTAGCGTTGCCAAGTCTGTGCATTAATGAGCCTTCTCATTCGGATAGCGATTATGCACACTTCAGAGCATGAATGTATATATCCGTCGAGCAATCGGATGTCGGCGTGAGCAGGACACAGCTGAAATCTATCATGCGCCCGGACGAGCTCCCAAAGAACTTCTACAATATTCTCCACGACCTTCCCGAGCCTCTCCCACCCCCGCTCGACCCGAAGACGATGAAGCCTGTCGCCCCCGAAGCGCTCCTCCGCCTCCTCGCCAAGGAG
>JAJTZC010000023.1:0-19197 GCA_032906705.1 Nitrososphaerales archaeon | reverse complement strand
AAGAGGGAAAGAGGGGCCGACCGAGCCAGCTCCACCGTTGACGTGAGAGTCGAAACCTAAGTTCTATCTTTACCTACAAGTCGAAGTAGAGATAGAACTCGTAGGGATGAGGCCTTGCCGAGACAGCTCTGTATGCCTCCATCTCCAGCTCGATCATTGTCGCGATGAGGTCGTTCGGCAGAATGTCCGCGAGGAACTCGGAATCGCCCTTCAAACACTCCACGGCTTCCTTCAGGCTTCCCGGGAGCTCGCCGATGGACAACTCCCTCCTCTTCTCCGGGGTCAGCTTGTAGATGTCCTCGTCCACCGGGTCCCCCGGGTCTTTCTTCCTTCTGATGCCATCCAGACCGGCGGCGGCTATCGCCGCCATCGCAAGGTAGGGATTGCATGATGGATCGGGCGTCCTGAACTCCACCCTCTTGGCGCCCTCGGAACCCTTCTCGTAGACGGGTATCCGCACGTTCGCCGACCTGTTTGACTTGCTCCACGCGACGTAAACTGGCGCCTCGAAGCCTGGGACGAGCCTGTGGTACGAGTTCGTGGTTGGGTCCACTATCGCAGTGAGTGCCCTGCTGTGTTCCATTATTCCGCCTACGTAGTATCTCGCTGTCTGGCTTATCTCTGCGTAGCCGTCCTTGGGGTCGAAGAACGCGTTCCTCCTCCCCTTCCAAAGGCTCGAGTGGGTGTGCATTCCTACGGCGTTGTCGCCGAAGATTGGCTTTGGCATCGTGGAGGCGATGAGCCCACTCTTGGCAGCTACGTTCTTGGTCACGAATTTGTAGGTCATCACACTGTCTGCCATTGTTACTAGCTCGTCCCTGTAGATGTCTATCTCGCACTGCCCCGCGGTGGCGACCTCGTGGTGGTGGGCGTTGGACAAGATACCGAAGCCATCCCTCATGTAGTTCACGCATTCGCTCCTGTAGTCGCTCAGCGTGTCGACGGGCTGGGCAGGGTAGTAGCCGTCCTTGAACCTGATTGGAAAGTTGGTGCCCCTGGCCTCGTTCGCGGACTCAACGGAACTTATCTTGAAGCCGGACGCAAACGGGTTGTTTGCCTCCCAGGTCGCAGAGTCGAAAACGAAGAACTCCACCTCAGGCCCCCACAGGGAGCTGCTGAAGCCCGCTGCCCGGATCCTCTCTTCGGCCTTCTGAGCCGCCAGACGCGGATCCCTGCTGAACCTCCCAGCGCCGTAGCCAGCTCTGACGTCACAGATCAGCCTGGCGGTCTTGACGCTGTCCTCTATCCAGGGGATCACCCCGTAAGTCGAAGGGTCAGGGACAAGCAGCATGTCCGACTCCTGTATCTCGACAAAGCCCCTTACAGAGGAGCCGTCCAGCTTCGCGACGCCCTCTTTGAACATCTCCTCGTTCATCATCTCCGAAGGAATGGTGACGTGCCTCAGGCGTCCGGGCACGTCCGTGAATTGCAGGTCGACGAACTTCACCCCTTGCTTCCTGATCATCAGGAGCACTCCCGAAGGCGTGAAGGTTCTCGGGGCGAAGCTGCCGTCCTTGAGAATTTGGTAGGTCACTACCGTGAAAGTCTTCTACGGAACGAATATAAACTCTCTTGGGTAATTGATGGACGTTAGTCAGCGCAATGACAAGAATATCGGACAAACGTCTGACAGGAGCCGCATCAAGTCCAACCCCATCTGGACAATTGAACATCGACAGCCTTGACGCTAGGCTGCTCCGCGTTTGCATGGCGAACGGCAGAGCTTCTTTCCGAAAGATGGCGTCGGAACTGCGCGTCTCGACGACTACCGTTGCGGCCCGCATAGGGAGGCTCCAGAAGGAAGGGGTGATCACGGGATTCTCCGCGAAGGTCGACTCTGAGAAGCTCGGCTACGAGTTGACGGTGGTCACCGAGATACTCGTGTCGAAGGGGAAGCTACTAGAAATGGAGAGGGAGATCGCCAAACTACCCGGGGTCTGTGCAGTCTACGATGTCACCGGCGAGATAGACGGCATCGTCGTAGCCAAGTTCAAAGACCGAGAACAGCTAAGTAAGTTCACGAAGGGGCTGCTTGCAATGCCGTTCGTCGAGCGCGCGAACACGCACGTTGTGCTGACCACCGTAAGGGAAGACTTCCGCCTCCCGGCCTAGCCCACGAGACCCAAATACTCAAATGCGATGGATGTGACCAGAGACCGTTGGTGAAGATCAGGGTGCGCCTCGGTGCGGCAGAGGCGGAGGTTGAAGCGGACCCGGAGCACATCCGCGAGGCGATTGACCTCATTCCAGAGCTTGTCTCAAAGATGCCTGGGGCGAGCGCCGAACGGATCGAGCTGCGCCGCGAGGCAGAGGAACCAGCCCGCAACCAGCCCCAAGGCACGCGCCAGCTGCCCTCAATCGCTTTAGAGAAGAGCGATTCGCTAGCCGACATCATAGGCAAGTTCTTCGCCGACCCCTGGGGAAGAGAGAGCCGGAAGCTTTCTGACGTCAGGGAGGCGCTTCAGTCCTACGGATTGAACTACCCCAAGCAGTCCGTCGCGGTCGCACTCCTCAGACTCGCGAAGACGACCAAGCTCAGGCGGTTCAAGGCCGAGGACGGCGAATTCGTTTACACCACCTCCTCGGTGACCGTGCCAAGCCCCGCGGGCTAGCGAGCTCGCCCCATGTCATTGGCGCATTTCAAAGCTTTAATTTCTCACGCGATTTGCCCAGCGCGGAGCCCCGGGTCATGTCGTCTGAGAAGACGCTATCGATATCTGTTTCATACGGCGATGTCAAGGTGGACTTCGCCGGCCCGCCGGACATGGTGATGCGGTCCCTTCACGAATTCGTATCCAAGGTAATACCGAACGTTGACCTGGCTAGGGCCATAAGTGCCAACTACTCTCTGAACGACGTCATCCAGATGTTCAAGGACTACGTGCGGATGACTCCGGAAGGCCCCAGGGTCTGGACCCAGGACAAGAAGTTGAGCGATAAGGAGATCATCCTGCTGCAGCTCATCGCCGCGCGCGCATCCAATCTGAGCGGAAAAGGGGCATCTGATGCTATGGGGGTCGGAGAGATTCAGGCTGCCACCGGCCTCTACCCCAAGACGATTTCGTCAAGGCTGAGCGAGCTTACGAAGCAAGCCATGGTGGAAAGAGTGGGCGGCGAAGGGCGCGGAAAGTACAGGATCGCCACAGTAGGTATCCATCAAGTCCACGAACAGCTGAGCAAGAAGCAGCAGAGCAAGCCACAGACCTAGCGTTATCTAGAGGACAGGGGGACTTTCAGCGCCTTGAGGTTCCGTCTGCCGTCCTTCGGGGGGAGGGAGAGGGCTATTGTCAAGTCACTCGTCGAGGACTTCTCGATAGTCCACGACAGCGTCCTGGACTTTGGAACCCTGGTGGCATCGGTGGCGGCAAAGGACAAGTCAGGAGCGAGTGCGGGTTATCAGAAGGTGCTGGAGGACGAGAAGAAGGCTGACGACTTCCACAGGCGCCTCAGTGGCGAAATAGCCGAGGGTGCCTTCTTCGGCGGGGTGAGGGAAGACATGCTGAACCTCTTGGAGAAGATTGACAACATCGCCGATAGCGCCAAGGGTGCGGCAAGGCTCGTGGTGGCCGAGGAGACGCTGGACGAGTTTGCAGTTTCGCTCCTAGGTTCAGCTCAGATGAAGAGCTTCGTCGGTGATCTTGTCCGGACCGTCGAGGCTCTGGGCGATGTCATCGAGGCGTTCGGGCTGGGGAGGGCCGAGATTCTCGAGAGGGTCACCAGGGTGGAGGAAGCTGAAGAGGCGGCGGACGCGCGAAAGGACGAGGTCGCCAAGCAGCTGTTCACCACCGAGCGACGCCCGGACCCAGTGACTGTCGTACAGATGAGGGACTTCCTCCTCGTGGCGGACAACATAGCGGACAACGCCGAGGACGCCAGCGATGTGGCCCTCATCCTCGTAGCGAAAGGCTATGATTGACACCCTGCTCCTGCTCGCCGCCGCTCTGAGCTTCGTGTTCGGCTGGAACAACAGCTCCTTCGTGGTGGGCAACATGGCCGGTTCGGGCACAGTCTCTCTGAAGGCTGCAGCGAGTCTGACTGCCTTGGGGATGCTTTCCGGCGTCATACTCGAAGGTCCGAAGATGCTTCAGAGCCTCAACGGCTCCCTGGCTTCATCCGTGCCTTCGGATGGCGTTGAAGTTGCCTTTGGCTTATCGCTGATAATAATCCTAACATTGACCCTGGCGAAGCTGCCGGCCCCGCTAAGCGGCGCGATGGTGGGCGCTTTCCTGGGCGTCGCTGCCGGACTGAAGGCCCCAACCAACCTGCTCCAGGCTGGGACGGTAATCTCGTTCTGGTTCGTTGCTCCGCTGATTACAGCACTCGGTGCCTATGGCCTCCGGAAGGGGACGTCTAGGCTCGTGGCAAAGCTCAGCTTGGCCGGCGCAGATTCGTTCAACAGAGCTGGGGTACTCGCCGGCTCGTTTGCCGTATCGTATACTCTGGGGGCCAACAACCTCGGGATGATAGTGGGTACAGCCCTCGGGGGTAGTCCAGCACAGAACGCCTCTCTCGCCTCGGTAGTAATGGCGTTGCTGGCAGTTGTCGGTGTGCTCGTATTTGGACGAGGAAGAGTTAGCGGGACAGTAGGCGACAGGCTGCTCTCCCTCAGACCACAGGGAGTCCTTGCGGTCTTCGGCAGCAGCGCGCTAGTGGTCTGGCTGGGTACCCAGCTCGCCATCCCCGTCTCGATCAGCCAGTGCGTCCTCGGGGGGATGCTAGGGGCTGCGCTTTCTCAGCGGACAGCGTTGTTGAATGCAAGAGTCGCATACCAGGCGCTTTCGACTTGGGTTGCAGTTCCCGTCGTGGCCTTCCTGATTGGCTACGCAGTCACAGTCGCGTAAGGATTCGCCCTCATTTCACGCCTTCTGGTTCTCCATCGGTCTCTTCTGGACGTACCTGTAGTTGCGCGCGCTGCCGTCCCTGAATAGTGTTCCTTCCCTGACTAGGTCGACAAGGGTGTGGGCCACGGCTGTCCTGTCGTAGTGGTACCCTCTCTTGCTCATCTCGTCATGCACTTCTGACAGGGCCCTGGGGTCCCCGAACCAACCTTCCCTCCAGAGCGTCACGATAAGGCCCCTGCACGTCTCAAAACGCCTTTCCCCTTCGTCTGAGGCAGGTTGTTCAATAACACTAGGTTCCTTCGAAGTCATCCCCGCGAGGACGCTCTCTACGGCCTGCTGCACCCTGTCTTCGGGACAGGTTATCTCGATTTCCCAAGACCCACGCTTGAGCTTCACGGTGACGTTTGCCGGGGCGCTGCCTGAACTCAACTCTGGAAGCTCGCCTTGCTGTTGTTATTGGCCATATTGCGCAATGCTTATCTACCCAGCACTCCCTACCTATGTTGGCCAACTTGGACAGCAGCATATTAAGCCTTCCCGACATCGACAACCTCGAACTGCTCGACCCCGTCGCGAGGGAGTTCAGGCAGGGATTCGAAGAGCTAACGCGGAACGCGGAGCAGGAGCTCTCCGGAAGGAGCTTCGTGTTCAGCAGGTACGGGAAGGAGCTGTATCCATACTTCGAGGAGACAGACGCGACTGTGGTCCCTGGGTGCATAATTCCCATCAAAGAAGGGCGACCGGTCGCGTCCGTCGACTCTACGTGTGTGTTGCTGGGAGAGACATCTGACGGCGCACTCTACGCCGCAAGGACAGCTGTCGGAATCTCGAGGGAAGGTGCGCTCAGGCGATTCTTCAGGATGGGCCCGATACTGGTCTACGCATCTTCCGCGGGGCTGTCTGGAATAAGGTCTGATTTATCCCCGGCCGAGCTCAGCATGTTTCTGGCCGACCGGGCCATCGCGGAGAACGTCATACGCAACATCATCGAGCGCAGGGTGATCGAATCCCTACTTGTATCCGACCGAGAGATGACCGTGGTGGCGGACGGCTCTCTCAAACATCCCTTCGGCCAGTTCTCGGGCGCCCTTCCTGATGCACGACCCGCGGGAAACTATCTCATCGGATTCTCAAAGTCAAGCCACCTAATCTTCTCCGAGGGCGCGGCGAGCTCGCTGTCAAACGCGCAGGGCGCGGTCTACCACATTCTGGACAGCGGCATGGTCAAGACAGTGCTGGCCAAGTTCACAGCCGACGGCCTCGTCTTCCGGCTCGACCTTGCCGGCCTGAACGAGCCCGTGGAGAAGGCTCTAGGAAGATTGCTCTGGAACGACGCTTTCGCCGCAGGCTACCCAGAGTCCTTGAAGGCGGCCCACCACCTTTCTGTGTTCTCGAGGGCCGAAAACCAAGCCCTGAAGGCCTTCGTCACGAAGAAGTTCAAGCTGAGGCGGCTTCCGACCTTCACGCTGAGAACAATCGCTCTGGGCAGCTTCAAGGGGGGCGCCTAGGGCTGAAGATACTAAAGAAAGAGGCGGACGACATCCTTGTCGTCGCATCGTCCAAGGAGGACGTGAAGATAGGCGACTACATCCTGGCCAGCCAAGACAAGAAGAGCCTCGTGCTCCAGATATACGACGAGCGCTACCTGGACATCGACGGCATAGAAGAGGAAATCGCGAGAGAGGAGGTCCTTTCGGCCTCAGCTCCTGGAGTAACAGATGACCCCACCGAGCTCTCAACAATGTCCTCCATCATCCGGGACATGAGGATACTCCTCTGCAAGGCGCGTGGGACTGTAGTACGCGGGAAGCTGAGCCCACGCATCGACTGGATGCCTTCCAGGACCAACTCGAGGGTCACAAGGCTCATGGTTAGCGAGCTGACCGAGGGCGTCTCGACTCTGGGACACAGGAGGATTATGGTCGGAAAGGTCGACGGCGACTATGAGTTCTCGATCCCGGCGGAGGCATTGGATGGCAGAATCACTGTCATAACGGGCAGGAAGGAGTCAGGCAAGTCACATCTTGCGAAGATCCTCCTCCGGGGATTGCTTGAACATGGAGCTTACAGCATAGTCTTCGACCTAAATGACGAGTACGGCGTCATCGGGCTCCGGAGAGATGGGAGCAGGACCCAAACGGCGCACAGAGTCAAGGTTCTCAGGCCAGGAAGGGAGCTGAAGCTCTCGCTTGCATCAGTGGGCATTCGCTCCATGACATCGCTCCTGACGCACTCGCTCGAGATGCCTGGAACCTCGCTAAGGGAGTTCGTGAAGATTTGGGAGTCCCTAGAGGATCGGGGAGACCTCACCCTGGGCATGCTGGAGAGCGCAATCCACCAGTGGCATTGCAACGAGTTTGTGAGGGACGCCCTGTTCGCACGCTATCACACAATCGCATCATGCGGCCTCTTCACCGACGCTCCCGAGAAGCAGTTCGACCTGCTAGAGTTCTTCCGCTCCAGCAAGGATGGGGGGTCTTTGGTCATCTCGCTGAGCGGCGTATCGCCCCTGAACCGGAGGATGACGGTCGAGCTGATACTATCAAAGCTCGTGGAACTCCTGGAGCAGAGGAAAGCTCCCCCTGTCTTCCTCTTCGCCGAAGAAGCCCACCTCTACCTGAGGGAGACCTACTGGGAGGACCTGATCACCAGGATGAGGCACTTCGGCGTGTTCACAGTATTCGTGACGAACCAGCCCGACGCCATTGACCAGAAAATCTACAGGCAGGTGGACAACATCTTCCTCTACAATTTCAGCAACGACGGCGACCTCTCCATGGTCTCACAGGCCTCGATGGCGGACACCGACACAGTCAAGGCAATAGTGAGGACGCTCCCTCCAAGGGTTTGTCTGGTCCTCGGGCACGTCGTGAACAACCTCCCAGTCATGGTGGGCGTAGACCCGTTTGATGCGCCTTCTACGGGGGAGACCCGGACCTTCTTTCAGGAAGCGGTCGAGGTGACCCCCCAACAAAAGCTGTGAACGATAGCGCGTTTCTGTCTCTATTTGTCGTGCTCAAAGACTCGAATGACCTTTCATGTCGAAGGGCTTTGATGGGTCGCATGACGTTGCTCCAGGCGGGCGGTCTCCCTCCATGCCGTTCATGTCACACCGCTCGCGTATGAATGCACCAACAAGGCCGAAGGGTTCGATCCGGAAGGGATTCAATTCTAATGCGCCCAAGTTTGCAACTGACCGAAATCAGCTCAAGACGAATGCATTTCAATCTAAAAGAATCAAATCAGGATTATCTGCGGACCCGACGGGAGTCGAAACGTATAGGTGTCTGGAAGTGGAGTCGAACCCGGGGCCTCATGCGGGCCGGAAGGGATTCGCCCCTGAATGGGTCCGAAGAGTGGATTCCGAGGAAGAAACGAGGGCTTACATGGCTCCAGCAGTCTCATCTTAGTTCACAGGTGTCATAGGTGAGTGATTCGATCAAGCCAGCCAACGAGCACGTCAACCAGAACCCGCCTTCCAACCGTGTCACCGCTCCCTCTCGTTGGTACGAACTCATCATACAGGAAGTGGTCCGCTCCTTCGAAGAGATGCATCGTCTTGTCTTGGGTCCCAAGCCGCTCAAGGAGATTCCTCGCCCCCTGCGGCAGTGTCACCGTGTCTCGCTTGCCTTGCAGGATGAGAACCGGTGACAGCATCCTCGCGGCATTCCCGAATAGGGGGTCCAACAAGAGCTTCTTCGAGCCATAGAGCCATCGGATGCTCACGCTTTCGGCTACTGGCGAATCCTGAGGAATCCTTGGGTCGGGCTTTCCTCTGTCGCCAAAGCTGAACATGGACTTCGGGGCGAAAAGAAGTAGGAGGGCGAACTTCGCGTATTGTCTTTTGTTCACCTTAGATGTTGATTCTACCGGAGGCGCCGCGAGCACAACACCGCGGATCAATTCGGGATGGTTCGCTGCGCACCAGAGCGCGTATGCACAGCCATGACTGTGACCCAACAAGAAAACGGCTTCGGTTGGATGCTCTCCACGTATCAGAGTCATCACTTCGACGAGGTCTTGTAGATGGCGTTTGAATGAATGTGTATCGCCGCGCAGAAGGTCCTCCTCGGTCGAGAGCCCAAACCCCCGAAGATCAACAGCGTAGACTTCGTAGCCCGCCTTGGCCAAGTCCTCGCCGACAGGCCTGAAGAATTCCGAGTTTTCACCTGTCCCATGAATGCAGAGTATCGCCCCTCGCCGGTCGGTTGTTGGCTTACATCGCCGGTAGCACAGCTGGAACCCGTCTGACATCATGAAATGTTCGGTTCTCCCACCGCCTTGTAGCTCTCCAGAGTTATCCGGAACACTAACCATCTCATTCACTTTTTTGCAACCATGGGACAAAAACCCTTCGTTAGCAACTTGTCGTCATCAAGGAGAGAGGCTAAGGGGGCCCGGTGGGATTCGACCCCTCGCTACCTTTACTTTAGTGAGATTTGTCGAAATTCCGAATCCAAGCGGCTGCCAGGAGCATACTGGCCGCGGCAGGTTTGGCGATAGAATTCTGCACCCAGCCACCCCAGACTTGACAGAGCCGTCGGACGCAAGAGTTGGGTAAGGGATTCGAAGAAAGGTGTGAACGATTAGCGCATTCCTGTCCCTATTTGTCGTGCTCGGAGCCTTGAATGCCCTGTCACGTCGAAGGGCTTGGATGGGTCGCCTAACGTTGCCCTAGGTCGCGCTCTGGCTCCGAACAAGACATCGACACAGGTTAATACCCCCTTCGCTAAACGCCTAACAGCCTTGGAAGCCCACAATTCCGACGCAGTTGCGAAGATCGCAGGGAGCGTGGTCGCTAACCTCGACCCCGGAAGAGCGATGAGGGCGTGGCGAGAGAAACTCGGGATAAAGCAGGTGACGCTCGCGAGGACTCTGCACATTTCACCATCGGTGCTCAGTGACTACGAGAGCGGCCGACGCCCGTCCCCAGGCGTGCAATTCGTCAGGAAGTATGTGGAAGGTCTGGTCAGCCTTGACGAGGCGAAAGAGAGAGTCGTGTCGAAGCTTGTCTCTACGGAAAAGGACGCTGCGATACTTGCAATCGGCGAGTTCCAGACATCAGTCGACGCCTCCAAGATCATTGCCGCTGTCAAGGGCAGCGTTCTCGCGGGCGATGAGCGAGGCGTCCGGCTCTATGGATACACTGTTGTCGACAGCATAAAGACGATTTACGCGTTGTCCGGCTACGATTTCTACAGGATTTTCGGCGCAACCACCGAGCGTGCCCTGATTTTCACGAAAGTCGGCATGGGGAGGAGCCCTCTCGTGGCGATAAGGGTCTCGCAGCTGAAGCCCAGGATGGTCGTGATCCACGGCCCCAAGGAGGTCGACCCGCTCGCGATTGAGCTCGCAAAGCGCGAGGGCATAGTCCTGGCCTTGTCTGGCGCGGCCGACGACGCGGCGCTGATTTCGTCGCTGAAAGCACTTCACTAGCCGCTTCACTAGGAGAACAGACCAGCGATAATCCGCGAGACCCGTTCGGCACCATCGAAATTGCGTGGGGTCGTGCGCCCGCCTATTCTCGCACTCGCCAATTCTCCGATACGTCCTACGTCTTCGTAACTGAACCCGAGCGCTGCCGCGTTCCTCTCCTGCTCCGCGTGGTTCCTTATCGGAATGGCAATAATGGGCGTGCCGAAGTTTGCCGCTTCGTCAATCGTGCTCTTGCCAGCCGTCGATATCACCAGGTCGGCGGATGCGACCAAGTTTTGACCTTCCCTAACGACCCCGAGGTCGAACACACGTTCGCCTGTTACACTTCGGCCCCTGTTACCCATCACGACGAGGACCGAGTCAGGAATCGACCTCACCGCCTGAATCGCCGTGTCCAATAGGTGAGAGCCGAGTCCGCTTCCACTCATCGCGTGAAGAATCATGCTGCTCCTGCCAGGCAAAGCGAACTCCTTGATGACTTCATCCTTGGTCTTGCTTCTACTCCTGACAATCGGCCCCACGTAGTGCCTGTTTCCTGTGTTTGTGCCCTCGTCTGGGACTACCAGAAGCGAGACCCGCCCCTGCAGTCCCTCGTACCAGGCGGAGACCCGGGCCTCTGCCATCTTGGCGACCCACGTCTTGGCAAATCCAAGCTCCATTTCGTCTGTAATCATGACGTGATTGATCCCCCTTTCTAGGGCCAGAGAGACAGTGGTGAACTCTTCGTCTCCGACCACGACGTCGGGCCTCCAACTGGAAAAAAGCCGCTGCACCCTGAGTTTGCTCTTGCCGAAACCCCTCCAGTATCTGATGTACCAGGCAAGTGCGCCTTTCATCTCTCCGTTCCGCACGCTCGGTACAGGCTCCGAAATGATGTCCTGCGTCTCGAACCCGTAGGACCTGAGAAACTCGGAGGCTTGGCCCCCGCTCGCGAACAATACTTCCGCGCCCAGGTTTCTCAGCCGTTCCGCAACGGCTATCCCACGCGTCGCGTGCCCAAGCCCTATCGGGCTTACACCGTAGAGGATGCGCGCCACTGGTTTGCAGCAACTGCGGCGCGTATATAATGACGCGAGTCATCACACACTCCATTGACGATTCTGGATGCCCTCGTCGATCTCGAATCAGCGGTCGAGGGGTACCTTGGAAAGGGAGATGAATTCGTGGTGCTCTCGGCCGTCTTCAAATTGAACAACGAGATAGGAAAGCAGTTCACGGTTTCCCACGACCCGGCACTCAAGGCCCTCCAGCTCAGGGTTAACGACGTTACAGTGGCAGCCAGGAGGAATGACAGGAAGGAGCTCGGGGCGGCACTGGAACGGGTGAGGGCCGCTGTTCTTGACAGGCGGGAAAGCACGTGAAGACTGCCGAGCCGAGAGCACTGGCTTGAAGTGACCTAGCTTCGCCACACCAAGGTTTTTTACTCAAAGCCATCGGGCGTGGAGAGATTTGGTGCTCACGGCCGTCACCGTGGTTGCCTACCTCTTCTTGGTGGTCGCATTCGCGCTTGCGGCCATCTTCCTGAAGGCGCTGGATGGGAGAGGTTTCTTGGCCAGTGTGGCTGTTGGGTTCTCCATAGTGCTTGGGGGTGGGCTTCAGTGGTTCGCCATAGTCGCAGTCTTCTTCACGCTCGGGGTAGCCTTCACCTGGTACAAGTACGAGTACAAGAAGAAGCTGGGTGGAGCACAGGAAAAAGGCGGGGCGAGGAACTGGCCAAACATCTTGGCTAACGGCGGGCTCGCTTCAATCTTCGCTGTCGGGGGCTACTTCAGCCCAGGACTGGCCTCCGCCGTGTTGTTCCTTGGCAGCCTTTCGACCGCCGCGGCTGACACCGTTGCCACAGAACTCGGCCTGCTCAGCAAAGGCCAGCCCAGATTGATCACAAATCCGAGGAAGGCCGTCCCTCCTGGCACATCGGGCGGCGTATCGCTGCTGGGTTTCGGGGGCGCTGTCCTGGCGTCTCTGGTGATTGGAGTAATGGCCTTCTTCCTTGGGGTTGTAAGGAGTCCTACGCTAGTGTTTCTGGCCTGCCTCGTTGGCGGGCTGGGAGGAGCCGTCTTCGACAGCTTGCTGGGCGCTGCGGTCCAGAGGAAGGGTTACTGCAATGTCTGCATGAAGCCAACGGAGGCGATCCGGCACTGCGGTGAACCGACTCATCGGACAAGTGGTATCATCTTCATCGAGAACAACGTGGTCAACCTTCTGGCTACCCTTGTTGGAGCTGTCGGGGCGCTCGGCGTGGCAGTCGCAGTAGCTTAGCCGAATATCGGCGGGTATTTCGTCAACTCCGCGGTCCTCGATGGAAGGTCCGCAACCTTGACTCTCTCCTGTGCGCGCGTGTCTCTATTTCGCAGAGTCACTGATGCATCCTTCAAGGAATCGTAGTCCACGGTCGCGCAGAACGGGACGCCTACCTCGTCGGCCCTGGCATACCTCCTGCCTATCGATCCCGAACCATCGTAGAAGGCGTCGACGACCTCGGCCGCGGCCATGTAGACCTTCTGAGCGAGCTCGGGCAGTCCGTCCTTGTTCACCAGAGGGAAGACGCCCAGCTTCAGAGGGGAGAGGAAGGGCCGGAGTTCGAGGGTCCTGCGCTCGCCTTCGCCCTTGAGGGCAGATTCTAAGATTGCGTAGATGCTCCTGTCGACTCCCATTGATAGTTCGAAGACGTGGGGAAGGACCTTCTCGCCGCCGTCGTCTACCGTGAAATCCGTTCCGCTCATCTTCGAGTGCCGCCCCAGGTCGTAGTCGCTCCTGTAGTTGCATGCGACGAGCTCGACCCAACCCACCGAGGTGCTCACCTCCAAGTCGTAGGCCGCCTTCGAATAGAACGCCTTGTCTTGATCCTGAAGAAGCCTGAAGCGCAGCTTCGCTTTTTCGATTCCCGCGGCTATGTACAGGTCCTGAATCAGCGCGAGGTAGTAGCCCGCTAGTGGATTCGGAATGACTCCTGCCTTCAAAGCATCCTTGACCGAGGTCTCCTCGGCGGTTCCATCCGGGCCGGCTATGTTGAGCGCTTCGCTTTCTTTGGAGCGGAACCTCTGGTCATCTGCCTTTTTCGGATTGAAGAAGACCTCGACCTCGGCTTGGTTAAGCTCTCGCAGCCTGATGAGGCCCTGGCGCGGAGCAATCTCGTTCCTGAAGCTCCTGCCGACCTGGGCGAACCCGACTGGAAGCCTGATCCTTTGCGTCTTGAAGAGGAGGGGAAAGTCGACGAAGATTGACTGGCAGGTTTCTGGCCGAAGGTAGGCCTCCTCCTGTTGGGCTCCGACCCCGACCCTGAACATCATGTTGTACCGCTTCGTCCCGACCAGAGTCGAGCTGCACTTCAGGCACTTCACTCCTGCCTTGGCCATCAGCTTGTCGTAGTCTGCGTCAGCGAGTTTCTCTGGCGTCCTCTCGCCTGTCTTTTCCTCGATCAGCTTGTCCGGCCTAAAGACGGACCCGCACTTTGAACACTGGACGAATGGGTCCGTGAAACCCGCCAGGTGCCCCGACGCTTCGAAGACCGCCTTCGGCAGTATCTGGGCCCCGTCGATTTCTATCATTCCATCCCTCTTGACAAGCATCCTCCTCCACAGCTCCACGAACCTGTTCCTCAGAGAAACCCCGAGCGGACCGTAGTCCCAGAAACCCGCCGGCGAGTTGGGATACGAGTCGGCAGCCTTGAAGAAGAATCCTTTCTGCTGGGCGAGCCTCACCACGTCGTCGTAGGACATAGTTGGCGTGGGTTCGCCAGTCTGTGGATATATGCAGTTACGTCCGACTGCGCCGAGGACTTCTCAAGAGTGCACCATGGCGTCGGGAGTCTCTTCCTTCCCTCTTTTCATTCAGCTTGGCGGAAGGCCCTTCCCACATACCTGTCAAGCAGGAAGCCCTGGACCACGATTGATACGAATGCGACGCCGAGTGTCATGGTTACCATCATGTCCCTGCCGGCGACGGTGTCGGGAAGCGAGGCGACCAACACGATTGACAAGGCCCCTCTCATTCCTGCGAGCGTGGCAACGTTGATCCATTTCCGGGGGAAGTCGAACCCCGCCCGCCTCTCCAGCGTCATGAGGGGGTAGACCGAGGCAAACCTCGAAGCCATCACAGCTACGAAAGCCAATCCGATGGGAATCAATCCTCCAAGCAGGGCCACAACGTTCGTGCTTAGACCAACGAAGAGGAAAGCGAGCGTGTTTGCCACGAAAGCGAGGATCACCCAGAAGCTCCTGACTTCGTCCGCGGTCGGCCCGGGCAGCCTTCCTCTCATGGTTGCGTTTCCAAAGTATAACCCGGTCAGCGCCACTGCGATCAGCCCCGATACCCCGAGCGCTGAAGCTAGGGCGAAGGAACCGTAGACAGCCGCGACCGTCAGCATTATTTGCGGAAGAGGCTCGGACGCGAGCTTGCTTAGCATCCTCGCGCCGTATGCGACCGCGAGCCCAACTATGACACCGCCCCCGAGGACATAGATGAACTGTCCCAGGGCAGGGAAGAAGCTCTGTCCAAGCGCGCTGAAGGATGTCAGTATGACAGTGAAGACAACAACGCCGGTGGCGTCGTTGAAAGCGGCCTCCGTCTCCAGCATTGTTGAGAGGGACCTTGGCACACTCATCCTCCTGAACACTTCGAGCACGGTTGCGGTGTCTGTCGGGGCTATCAGAGCCGCAAAAAGAAATGCAGAGAAGAGGGAGAGCACGGCAGCTAGGAACATGATGTAGCCGACAACCAAGGTTGCGATCAGTGTCCCGACGGTCGCCAGGAGCAGGGCGGGTCGCAGCACCCTTCTGAACTCGAACGCGTCCAGGTTCATCATGGTCTCGAAGAGCAGGGCTGGCAGTACGAGGCCCACAAACAGTCCCCCTCCGACGAACCTGTCGTAGAGAAGGTCCACCCCAAGGTATTGCGAGACTGACGAGGCGGCAAGCAACAGCCCAATTATGACCAGCACCACGGTGTAGGGCGTGTGCGTCCTGCGAGAAACCAAAGAGGCGGCAAGTGCGATTCCCAGGAAGGCCGTGATCACAAGCTCCGCGGACGGCAAGCGAGAGATGTTCGAGCCTAGCAGATGTAAGTCTTCTTAGTTACGGCGCGAAAAACTCGTGCGTCAGCAGTGGCACCGTCATTGCGTTCAGGTGACGACGAACTTGTATCCGTAAAGGATTTGACCCGACTCCCCATCGACCTTGGCCCTTCTTATCGTGGCCCTAACCCGCGCCCCGGTCTTGACTTCCTCGTCTGATGAGTCCACTATCTGGGTCAGCACCCTCGCGCCGTTCTCAAGTTCCACCACGGCAAGGAAGAACGGAGCCTGGGCCTCAAAGCCCGGCAAGGGCTCGTGCAGCTGGGTGTAGGTGAGGATCTTTCCAGACTTCGGCATCTCCTTGTCCGCAACGCTCTCCGACCCGCACTTCCTGCATTTGTAGACTGGCGGGAAGTACTCTGCCCCGCATTTCTCGCACTTGTTGCCCATGAGCCTGTAGTACTTCTCCCTCATTCTCCAGGATTGAATCGCCACCTATGACGCCCTCCTGAAAACGTGGACCGCGCTCGTGGTGTCGACGCCCCCGATGTTCTGGGCGACCCCGTATTCCGCGTCCTTCACTTGGTTCTTGCCCGCCCGATCGGTCAGCTGAAGGTAAGCCTCCGCGACCTGGTACATTCCCGTTGCCCCGACCGGATGCCCCCGTGCCTTGAGCCCGCCGAACGTGTTGATCGGCATGTCGGAGTCGAGGTCGAAATTTCCCCGAGCCGCGTCCTTTGACCCCATGCCTCTCTTGGAGAAGCCCATTGCCTCGAGGGAGAGCGCCCCGACCACGGAGAACGCGTCGTGCAACTCGGCGAAGCCCAGCTTTTTCGGCGAGACGCCCGCCTCCGCGATGGCCTCTTTGAAGGCATGCTCTGTCGCGCTGAACTTCAGCATGTCCTTCCGTTCGTAGATACTGAACTGAGTGGTCGCCACCCTCCCCCCGACCACTTCGACGAGCGACTCCTTTGATCCTGATGCAGCCCCGTTGCCAACTAGGAGCGCCGCAGCTGCTCCATCGCCTATAGGAGCACAGTCGAAGAGTCTCAGCGGGTCAGCAATCATCGCCGACCTTGCTACGACCTCTGGCGAGACTGCCTTCCTGAACTGTGCGTGCTCCGCCGTGACCGCGTTCTTGTGGTCGATGACAGGTATCGAACTCAGTTCGTCCCTCGTGACGTTCATCTGCTCCATGTAGTATCGTGCCAGCAGCCCGTTCAGGGCCGCAAAAGTTGCCCCGACGAATTGGGTGTACTCGGCAGACTCCGCCATGGCAAGTGCCAGCGAGACTGCCTCAGGTTCTAGGTCCCTCATCTTCTCGACGCCAACGACAAGGGCCGAGTCCAGGGCACCTGACTTCACAAGCTTGTAGGCCACGTTGAACGCGGCCCCGCCTGACGCGCAGGCTGCCTCCACCTTGAAGGCTGGAATTCCTTCGAAGCCGAGCGCGCTCGAAAGAAGTGCCCCCAGATGCTCCTGTGACGCCCCCATCGAGCTGAACATGTTGCCTACGAAGATCTGTTGTGGCTGGACCTTGGGGGCGCCTTTCAACGCCTTCCTCGCAGCCTCGACTGCCATGTCGAGCAGCGAGCTCTCCCAATGGTCGCCTATGCTCGTGAAACCTACCGAGGCGACGAAAGCCCTGCTCCTCGCCAAGCCAATCCCTACTTGTGGAGCTTGCCCCTGAACTTTGTGTAAGTCGAGTAATCAATCTTGACTCCCCTCTGGAGCATCGACTTCACAGTCGGGTTGATGCCGCGCTTCTTCTTCAATCCCTCCATCACTTCTATGCAGAATGCGTCAGACCCTGCGCCTGACCCGAAGCTGGCAAGAAGAATCTTGTCGCCCGTCTTCGCCTCGTCAAGCACCGCGGCGAGCCCGATTGGCGAGCTGCCCGCATATGTGTTCCCTATCATGGGGTTGAGCAATCCAGTCTTGATTTGGTCGGCGTTGAACCCGAGCCTTGACGCGACCTCGACTGGAAACCTTGGGTTGGGCTGGTGGAAGACTGCGTAGTCGAAGTCGCTCGCCTTGTGCCCTGTCTCCTTGAACAAAGTGTTGACTGCGGTTTCGATGTGGAAGAAGTAAGCGGGCTCGCCCGTGAACCTGGACAGGTGGCGCGGGTATCTCTCGTGGGCCCTCCTCCAGAAATCTCCGGTGTCCGAGACGAACGAAGTGCTGCACTCGATGACCGCTACCGCGTCGTCGTCTTTCTTGCCGATCACGAATGCTGCCCCACCACTCGAAGCCGTGTACTCTAGGTCGTCTCCCGGCCTGCCTTGAGCCGTGTCCATCCCGATCGCCAGACCATTGTCGATCATCCCAGAGCCGACGAGCCCTGTGACAATCTGAATCGCTTCCGTGCCCGCCTTGCACGCGAACTCGAGGTCGGCGGCAAGCGTGTGGTGCTGGCCCAGCGCCTGGGCGACCATTGTGCTGGTTGGCTTCACAGCGTAGGGCTTAGACTCCGTGCCAACGAAGACAGCCCCGAGGTGGTCGACGTTTGCCATCTTCACCGCCTGCCGGGCAGCCTCGATTGCCATGGTGACCGTGTCCTCGTCCATAGAAGCCACCGTCTTCTCGACGTTTGGTCCCGAGCCGCCTCCCTTCCAGACTCGCGCAATCTCCGTGGTGGGCAGCCTGTATAGGGGAATGTAGGCGCCGTATCCCTTGATTGCTGCAGGAGCCTTGCTTCTCATGACGTGCAAATGAGAATCAACCTTGCCCGCGTCATCGGATACATAAACGATACGGCAGATAGGCCTTGGAGGAATAGACAAATGCCGAAATCAGGGAAGAGATGCTCGCGGCCCTCTCGGAGCCTAGACTGCCTTGATCTGCTTGACGAGAGAGGAACGGGACTTTCTGAAGACCCTGTAACCGCAGATGCACTTCACCTCTGGCAGCCTAGAGAGTTCTTCCTGGGTGGTTCGGGTGCCGCACCTCACGCACTCGTAGACCGCGCTGGCGAAGACCTTCACCGGCTCGGCTGGCTTCTCCGGGGCGGCGACAGGAGTCTCGGACATTTCTTTCGAATCACCTCGGTCGCTGGTATTTCTGTCTTTTTGCCAGCGGTTCTGTTCCGTTATCGAGTGGTGACGAGGAGCTAATGAGCGCGCACCACCCGAAAATGGAACGTGTCAATTTGACTCAATTGGACATCTCCCTCCTCAGCTCGTCGTAGGCGCGCCTTACCTCTTCAACCGAGGCCTCGTCCTCGAGCGTAGTCACGTCACCTACAGGCGTGCCGAGGACTACCGCCCTGACCAGCCTCCTCATTATCTTCGCGCTCCTGGTCTTGGGCAGCTTGGATACAAAGAAGACCTCCCTCAGCATCGCGATGTGCCCGACATGATCCCTCACCCTGAGCTTCAGCTCGTCCCTCAGCTGTTCGCTCGGCACGCTCCCCGACCTCAAGATCACGAACCCGACCGGCACCTCCCCTTTGACCTCGTCAGGAACCCCGACAACCGCAGCCTCGGCCACAGCAGGATGGTGCACCAGGGCGGACTCTAGCTCGTACGTCCCCAGCCTGTGCCCGGCGACCTTGATCACCTCGTCGGCTCTGCCTAGGATCCAGAGGTAGCCGTCCGCGTCCCTGACGGCGTAATCGCCGGCGTCGAACCATCCCGGGTACCTGCTCCAGTAGACTTGCCTGTATCTTTCCGGGTCCTTGTGAATCGTCAGGGGCATCCCCGGCCAGGGCCGCTTGATGACCAGATATCCCCTGGCCAGTGGCGCGGTAGGCCTACCCGCTTCGTCCACTACCTCTGCCTCGACTCCGGGTATCGAGAACCCGTTGGTCCCGGGCTTCATCGGGACCATTTCACCTCCCGGCAGTATGCTGATCAATATCCCGCCCGTTTCTGTCATCCACCAAGTGCTGCCGAAGGGGATCTTCCCTCT
>JAJTZC010000022.1:0-20719 GCA_032906705.1 Nitrososphaerales archaeon | reverse complement strand
GGACAGAGATGGCCAAGGCGGTCGGCAGGCTCTTTGAGAACAGGATAGTCGTCTGGGACGTTCACGCCTCCCGGAAGCTCTTCAAGGACGGCTACTACGGAAAGCCTCTCGGTATCCCGAAGCCGAAGGATTTCGAGTTCGACGCGCCGCTGATACTCGACCTGATGGAGGGGTACTATCTCATGAAGAAGAAGTCGATAAAACTCGACGACGAGAGGGGGAACGAGCTATCAGTCAAGCAGCTCGAGGAAGTCTGCGAGAAGTCATACCCGGACTTCGCAGAGAAGTACATGGTCTACAGGAAGCTCAGGGAGGCGGGGTACATAGTCACACCCGGGATCAAGTTCGGGTCTGATTTCGCTGTCTACGAGGAAGGCCCCGGAATCGACCACGCCCCCTACATCGTCCAGGTGATGTCCCCGAGCTCAACCATAACCGCTACCGCGATGGTCAGGTCAGGAAGGCTGGCGACAACGGTTAGGAAACAGTTCATCATAGCGATAGCTGACAAGAAGGAGAACAACGTCGAGTTCCTGAGGTACGACTGGTGGAGGGCTTGAGGCTTTAGGATGCACAGCATGGAGAGCGAGGCCCGTTCCGAGACGATTTCGCAGGACTCGTTCATCCTGGTCTACAGGGACAGGAGGCGAAGGTGGCTCGTCAGGCCAAGGGATACGCCCAAGCTGCACACCCACCTTGGCATCCTGGACGTCTCGGCGCTTGTCGGTAAGGAGTTCGGCCTGCACGTGACCACGACTCTCGGGGATGAGCTGATCGTGCTTAGGCCGACGATAGAAGACCTGGTGCTCAAACTGTCGAGAAAGACGCAGGTGATCTACCCGAAGGACCTGGGTCTCATGATGGTGAAGCTGGGTGTGAGGTCAGGAGCGAAGGTGATCGAGACTGGCACAGGGAGCGGAGCGACTACCGCTCTCCTGGCCTACCTCGTCCAGCCCGGCGGCATGGTCTACACGTACGACGTCAACCCGGAATTCCAGGAAGTGGCAAAGAAGAACGTGCAAAGGCTAGGACTCGACGGTTTCGTCACGTTCAAGGCCGGAGACTCGAGGCAAGGATTCGAAGAAACGGGAATGGACGCAGGAGTTCTCGACGTAGGCGACCCCTGGGAGGTGGTCGAGAGCATGAGAAGAGCCCTGAAGCCTTCCGCGCCCATGGCGGCAGTCACACCAACAACCAACCAAGCGGAGCGGCTCGTGGCGAAGATGAATGAGCAAGGCTTCGCGGCGATAGAAACGCTCGAGGTCCTGTTGAGGCATCTGGAGGCAAGAGTCGGGATGACCAGGCCCTCGAACATCATGATCGGGCACACTGCCTACCTGACCTTCGGCAGAACCACTTTGATGGGCCCCGAAACATCATAACAGTTTTAAGCGGTGGTCGGTCGCGCTGGCTTCTTGATGGGCCGCAAGGGATGGTACGAAGACCTGTCGAGCACACTATTCCTGATGCCTTTCATTGCGAGCGGAATCTACGCCATCTATCTGTGGGCGTTGGCGGGCCCGTCGCTGAGGCTTCCGACTAGCGTCTACCTCAAGGTCACCAGGGACCCTACGGTCTTTCTCGTCGGGACTCTGGCGGTCCTCCTCGCCCTCATCGTTGACTTATGGAACACGGAGCCGGCGAACCGGCGAGGGCAGCTTGCGCTGGAGAGCGGGTACTTGCAAAGAGTCGCGGCCGCGAGCTTCGTTCTCGCCCTCGTGATGGCCTGGTACGCAAACGGGTTCCTCGACGTCTCGGGTACGGCCCGAGACTTCTTCGTAGGCCGCTTTTCGCTCGTCTTCCCCACTCTCGTATTCCTTCTGAGTTATCTGATTACCACTCCACTCAACGTGCGGGATCTGGGCAAGAGCAGGGTCCTTGGCATCATTTCGATGCTGCTGGTCCCAGCCGTGGTCTATGAGCTCGGGAAGCGGAACGTCCTTGCGGGTCTCGTTGTCTCAGCGTTTCTGATTGTGGCCGGTCTGTTCCTCTTCCTCAGGACCAGCGCGAAGACGAAGGCTACAGGGTCGAAGTAGGCTCCTTCCTTAAAGGCAGAGGCGGCGTGCCCTCTCTCACTTGCCGCCTTTCACGAACTCGGCTCGGCTGCAGGTCGCGCTCCTGCTTGTCTGCCTTGTCCCGTTCGTGGCGACCGTATTCTTCGGCTTCGAGTCCGGAAACCCCTCGGCCGTGGTCCTCTCGACGGGACTGGCTATTGCCACCACCGGATTCGCTCTCGCGTGGGGCACAGAGTCGCTGCAGTTCATAGTCTCCCAGGTGCTCGCCCTGGCCATCCTCGCCTTGGCGCAGGTGCTCCCGGAATACTCGGTCGAGGTCGTACTCGCGTACAGGGGAGCAAGCGACCCGACCATCCTCCAGTACGCCACGGCGGCGATGACTGGTGCGAACAGACTACTCCTCGGCCTCGGCTGGCCGGCGGTCTACGCGCTGAGCCGCTTTGCATCGAGGGGCAATGCCGGAGACACGAACGAGCTCGCCCTGGAGAAGCAGCAGAGCGTTGAGATCCTTTTCCTGGGCCTAGCCACTCTCTACTCATTTGTCATAGTCGTCAGGTCGAATCTGGGCCTCGTCGACGCGGCCGTCCTGCTCGCAATCTTTGTGGCATACGTCTACATTGCGAAGAAACTTCCTCCGCACGAGGCAGGTCGCGTGGTCGAGCTCGAGGGGCCCGCGCTCGCAGTCGCGAAGATGAAAGGTGTCCGGAAGTCTGCTGCAATCACCTTCTTCGTGCTCACGGGGATCTTTGTGATAGCCTTCGGCTCCGAGCCGTTCGTCAGAAGCTTCCTCGCAGTCGCGGCTTCGCTGAGCCTGAACCAGTACCTGCTCATTCAGTGGCTGACCCCCTTGCTCACTGAGCTTCCCGAAGCGACCACCGTGTTCTACTGGGCTGCTCGAACGGGCAAAGGGTCGCTGGCCCTTGCAAACCTGGTATCGTCGAAGCTGAACCAGTGGACTATACTCGTCAGCACGATCCCAATCGTCTTCGCATTCGCCTCGGGGAGCCTCCAAGGCATCCCGCTCGACCGCCTCCAGGTCGACGAAATTTTCCTCACAGCCTCGCAATCGCTCTTCGGGTTCGTCTGCCTGTCCGACCTCAGACTCTCTGCGAGGGAGGCGGGAACACTCTTCGTCCTGTTTGCAGTGCAGCTGATCTTCCCTCCCGTCCGCATCGAGGTGTCAGTCCTGTACATTCTTCTGGCTGGACTCGAGATCGCCCTGACCCGAGGGAGGATGCCCGTCTTCCAACATGTTGCCGACCTCGTGAAAGAGCATATTCATTAACTGAAGGCGTCGTGCAGGAAGCGGATGTCTCAGCCGAGCCCCGAGGGAATCACGAGCAGGAAAGGGGAGAACTTCGATGACTGGTACACTCAAGTCATATTGAAGTCCGAGATAGGCGACTACAGCCCCGTCTCCGGATGCTTGGTCTTCAGGCCGTCGGGGTATGCCATCTGGGAGAACATCCAGAAGGCCACGGACGCCGAGTTCAAGCGCATCGGTATCCAGAACACTTACTTCCCGATCTTCATCCCAGAAAGGCTGCTGAAGAAGGAGGCGGAGCACGTCCAGGGCTTCGCGCCGGAGGTCGCCTGGGTGACCGAGGCAGGCAAGTCGAAGCTCGAAGAGAGACTCGCTGTGAGGCCGACATCTGAGACAGTCATGTACGAGGTCGTCTCGAGGTGGATCAGGTCATGGCGCGACCTGCCCCTCAGGCTCAACCAGTGGAACAACGTGGTGCGGTGGGAGTTCAAGCACCCAACACCCTTCCTCAGGTCCAGGGAGTTTCTCTGGAACGAAGGGCACACCATCTTCGCGACCAAGGAGGAGGCAGCGGCTGAGCGGGACGAAATCCTCGGCATTTACAAGATGATCACAGAGGAGTACATGGCATTGCCCGGGTACACCGGCAGGAAGACGGACAGCGAGAAGTTCGCGGGAGCGGAGGCCACCTACAGCATAGAGCACCTGCTGCCGGACGGAAAGGCGATACAGGGGCCCGACTTCCACTCGGACGGGCAAAGGTTCTCCAAGGCCTTCGAGATCGTCTTCGTCGACCAGAACGGCCAGAAGCAGTTCGCATGGCAGAATACCTGGGCGCTCACGACAAGAGAGATAGGGGTCATGTTGGCCGTGCATAGCGATGACAAGGGAGCCGTTGTGCCGCCCAGACTTGCAGCAATCCAAGTAGTCCTTGTTCCGATTGTGAACGACTCCAACAAGGAAAGCGTGCTCGCCGAGGCTAGGAAGGTCGCGGACACGCTCGCGCAGAAGTTCAGGACGAAGCTGGATGACAGGGACCATCTGACACCTGGAAGGAAATTCAACGAGTGGGAACTGAAGGGAGTCCCACTGAGGGTCGAACTCGGACCGAGGGACTTGGCCGCCGGGCAGGCAGTGCTCGTCAGGAGGGACACGGGAGCGAAGCGGACAGCCAAACTCGAGAACCTCAGCGCGGAGGCCGAGAAGGAGCTGAACGCAATCAACGTCAGCTTGCTCGAGAGGGCGAGGGAGTTCCTCAGGCAGAACACCCGGATGACCACGTCGTATGACGAGCTGAAACGGATCATCAAAGAGAAGGGCGGAATCGTTAGGGCGCCGTGGTGCGGTTCCGCTGAATGCGAGCGGAAGGTCAGGGAAGAAACCGGGGCCATGATAATCAACATACCACTCGACCAACATCCCGCAAGGTCCGAGTGCGTAGGCTGCGGCAAAGAGGCAGAGATCGTAGCCAATTTTGCAAAGTCGTACTAGAGGAGAGCGGGCCTCCTCGATGGTCCGCAGCAGTCCGCGAGGCGGAGGCGGTCTATTGACGGTAATTGGCGCGATAAATTGGGACGTCAGTGTCTTTGAAGAGCGATTTGCGAGGCCCGGCGAGGAAGTCCCGGTTAGGCAGGTCGAGGAGTTCTCCGGCGGGAAAGGGGCGAATGTCGCGGTCGCGTGCGCAAGGATTCTGGGGCGGGGCAGGGTGCAATTCATCGGCGCCCTTGGGGACGACGACATCGCTAGGAGACAGCTGTCCGGCCTGAGGGATGAAGGGGTCCTTACCGAAGGGGTGGTCATGATCAGGGGGGCCCGGTCCGGGAGGGCGTTCATCGTGGTTGACGCGAACGGACGCAAGACCATACACACACATTTCGGCGCCAACGACGAAATCACCTCGGAACACATCTCCAGCGGGGGAGTCGCACGGGCCCTTGAGCGGACGAGAATGCTGATAGTGATGGATTCACCCACAGCCGTGGCCCTCGCGGCAGCCCGCATCGCGAAGAGGCGTAGTTCGCGCATCCTGTACAGCCCTGGAGTCAGAGCCATGGAAGGGGCGCGCGCGCTCGAGCGAGTCGTACAACTAGCCGATTTCGCCGTGTTTGACAGCCACGAGATCAGGAACCTCTACCAGAGCAGGGACGAGAAGGCTGCGTTGGGGCGGTTCGCTGGCGCCCATCCCAAGCTGACCTCGCTGGTTACCCTCGGGGAGCGCGGGTGCATGGTCTCGCGGGACGGAATAACGAGCACGATTGAAGGAGTGGAACTCTCGCTGCTTGGCAAGAGGGCGGTCAACAGCACGGGCTCAGGAGACGCGTTCCTCGGAGTGTTCGCGAGCTACCTGTTGTCAGGAAGGAGCGCATTGGACGCCGCAGTCTGGGCTAACCTCGCGGGTGCGCTGAAGGCGACCAGATACGAGACGCGGGGAAGTCCCACTGGCAACGAGCTCGAGTCTGTTATGGCCAGGCTCGATAGGGTCAGACGTTCCCGACCGGGCTCGCCTGCGAGTAGAGCCGCCTGGCCTGGTCGTCGACACTGATAGGCAGGTCCACCTTTGCCAGTGCAATCATGTGCAACGACAATGACGAGGCAGCGATGCCGAAGCAGGCGCTCCACAGAAAGTCCCTCGACCTAAGATAGCAAGCGACCACAGTTCCACCAAGGATATCCCCGGCCCCTGTGCTGTCAATCACTTGAACCTTCGGCACTGGCACGGAGAAAATCCGCGTTCCATCAAGGACGAAGCATGGGTCAGCTCCCTGGGTGACCACAGCCTTGCGCACGCCCATCCCACCCAGCCTCGAAAGCGCCTCTTGCGGGCTAGCCTTTCCTGTGATCGCCTCTGCCTCGTCCCTGTCCATCTTGACAGCGTCTACGGCCGAGATCATTCCCGCGTCTTTCAGCTTCGAGAAAGCGACCTCGCCCTTCGAATTGAAGCTCCTCAGGAACCCCTGCGGGTCGAGGAATGTGAAATCAGACCGTCTCGAGACCTCAGCCAGGAGGAGAGGCGAGACCTCGCCCGCCACCGGGCTGACCAAGGACGCGTTGAACTGTGAGTCGGGCATCTGCCCGACGCTGACGTCCTCGCACCTGTTGACGAGTGTCAGCTTCCTCGCAGCCCCCTCGATTTCAATGCTGAACCTCGTCGTCTTCGCCGTCGGGCTACTGTCCATCTGCCTTAGCGAAATCCCGTTCCTAGCCAACCAGGCCGACTGGTCGGCGGGAAAGTCGTTCCCCACCTTGGTGAGCGCGAAGACGTCCAAGCCGAAACGCGCACAGACGAGTCCCGCGTACGACGGCGGGCCGCCCACAGAGGTTATCGTCCTGATCGGGAGCTTGATCGTGTCGATTGTGATGAAGCCAGCCACCAGGGTCCTCAAAGGGGCAAATGCCCCGACTTGCTTTTTCTTAAGAATTTGTAACACGCTGCGGAACACGACCGAGAGCAAATGTTCGCATCATAGTGCGAAGGCCGACAATCGGTTAAATAGAGCAAAACGACAGGGCGCAACGAGCAAGAAAAAACTTGCTTACTAAGAAAAGAAAGGCAATTGCAAGATCCGTAACCGCAGCCATTGTCATTGTCATCGTTGTCGTTGGGGGAGGCGCGTACTACTTCCTCACACAGACTGCCACAGCGCCCACCAAGAGCATCGGAGTAGTCTTCGATGTTGGCGGAAGGGGAGACCTCAGCTTCAACGACATGGCGGCACTGGGTGCGGACAATGCAGCAAAGCAACTTCTCGGCTGTCCTAGCAACCCTGCGCCGTGCGAACAGTTCCTACAGAGCGCCAACTCCAATGACTATGTGACCAACCTGCAGAAGCTCGCCTCGGAGACCAACCCACCTGTCCTGATCGTGGCCGTCGGCTTCCTGATGACCGACGCGCTCAACCAGACGGCGAGGCAGTACCCCAAGCAGAGCTTCGCAATCATCGACGGCTACCTCCCAGGCCTTCCCAACGTCCTGAGCATACAGTTCAGGACCGACCAGGGAGCCGCTGTAGCTGGCGCGCTGGCAGCGTTCGCGACCAGTTGCTACGGTGGCAACAAGGTCGGTCTTGTCCTCGGGATTGAAATCCCAGTGCTCTGGACCTTCGAGATTGGCTACAAGTGGGGAGTGAGTTGGGCATACAACTACTCGCAGACCCTCGGCAAACCAATCAGCGTTGGAACTCCGGGCACACACCCCGTAATCTACCAGTACACGGGCTCGTTCAGCGACCCGGCAAAGGGACAGGCGGCAGCAACCGCCCAATTCAACCAGGGCGCTGTCGTGTCCTACAACGTGGCCGGGGCCACTGGAAACGGGATTTTCACTGCGGCTCAGAACTTGGCTCCTGCGGGCGCAAAGATGGGACCACCGTTCGGGATCGGAGTGGACTCTGACCAAGACTGGGTGGCTCCAGGCTTCATTCTGGCCAGCCAGATGAAGAGGGTTGACACCGCAGTGTTCCAGTCGGCGCAGCTTGCCCTCAACGGCTCATTCAGCTCCGTCGTCTCCAAGGGCAACGGCATACAGACCCTTGACATGAAGAGCGGCGGAGTCGCACTGAGCACTGTCAGCGACATTACGACATTCCTACAGATCGCTCAAAGCTCGGGCAAGAGCGTCAACGCGACACAAATCCAGAACGCGGTCACAGCCATGCGGACCGCCGTCACCAACAAGTGCGGGGACATCTACGGCTACGCAAACACGTTGGCTACTCAGATCAAGAGCGGCCAGGTCAGCGTCCCATACGTACTAACATCCGACAAAGTCAAACTCTGGCGGAACGTTTACGGATAGCTCCGCCATCCTCCTTTTTTCTGGTGGTTGATTGCCAGATAGCGAGGAAGTGCTGAGGACAGTATCGCTTACCAAGATCTATCCCGACGGAACGCGCGCCCTGAACAACGTGGACTTAGACGTAGCCAGAGGAGAGGTACACGGTCTACTAGGGGAGAACGGAGCCGGAAAAACTACGCTCTCAAAGATACTCTCGGGTATACTCAGACCGTCATCCGGCGAAATCTACCTGAAGGGCAAGAAAGTGGAGATCAAGCATCCGAAACAGGCCCTGGAGCTGGGGGTGGGCATGGTTCACCAACACTTCGCCCTGGTGAGGCCCATGACCGGGTTCGAGAACGCGGTTCTGGGAACTGGAATAAACCCGAAAGGCCCCCGAGCCGAATCTGCGAGACAGCAAATCATCCAACTCTCGAAGGACGTGGGACTGGGCATTGTCGGCGAGGCGAAGGTGGAGGACATGGCACTGGGCGCCCAGCAGAGGGTGGAGATACTGAAGATGCTCTTCCGGAGAGTCGACGTCCTGATATTGGACGAGCCGACCTCATCGCTCACGACGACGGAGACCGTCGAGCTCTTCAAAGCGGTCAGGAGGCTGAAAGAGGAAGGCAAGAGCGCGATCTTCATCACCCACAAGCTGAGGGAGGTGACTGAAATCTGCGACAGGATAACAGTCCTGAGGCGTGGCGAGGTCACAGGTAGAATCAGCAGCAAGGACGCAGACATGAAAACGCTAGCCAGGATGATGGTCGGCAGGGATGTGGTCTTCGACCTGGCCAGAGAACCGATGCACGCGGGCGAGAAGGTGCTGGAGGTCGCAAGCCTGGTGGTCAAGGGCAACAGGGGGGAGGACGCCGTCAGGGGCGTCTCTCTGGCGGTAAGGAAGGGCGAGATTTTCGGGATTGCGGGCGTCGAGGGAAACGGTCAGACTGAGCTGGAGGAGGTTCTGTCGGGTTTGAGGAAGCCACTCTCCGGGAGCGTCCTCCTTCACGGGGCGGAGATGGCATTCGCTACTCCTTCGCAAATCAGGAAACACAGTGTGGGCCTGATACCGGAGGACAGGAGACAGATGGGGCTTATTCTGGAAATGAGCGTAGGGGAGAATGCCATCCTGGGCAAACACCGCGACGCCCGGTTCAGGGGCGCAGGGATGGCCATCGGCTGGGCCAAGGTCAGGAACTTCACTTTGGGGCTGATTAAGAATTTCGAGATTGTCGTGCAGGGTCCTGACTCCCCGGCGAAGAGCATGAGCGGCGGGAACCAGCAGAAGGTGGTCGTCTCGCGGGAGTTGTGCGACGATCCCGAGTTCATTCTCGCAGCGCAACCAACCAGGGGGCTGGACATTGCTGCAACGGAGTACATCAGGAAGCTTCTGCTGAAGAGCAGAGACTCGGGGAAGGCTGTCCTATTGATCTCGGCGGACCTCGACGAGGTCCTTCAGTTGTCGGACACCGTAGGGGTGATGTACGAGGGCAGGCTGATCGAAGTGGGGCCCATCGAGCAGATGACCAGACAGAGAGTCGGGCTCCTAATGGGTGGCGTGAAGGCATGAAGGCCTCGATACCGTCTGGAGCCGCTGGGATTCTGTCGTCCGTCGCCGAGTCAGCATTCGCCGCCGGCGTCGGCTTCCTAGCGAGCGGAATCCTGCTGGCCGCCGTTGGGCACGACCCCATCAAGACGTTCGAGTCCCTGCTCGTGGGCTCGTTCGGAAGCGTCGGCAGCTTCGCGTTCACGCTTGACTACGCAGCGCCCGTTACCCTCACCGCGCTGACCTTCGCTGTGGGCGTAAGGGCAGGCCTGTTCAACATAGGGGCCGAGGGACAGGTCTACGCGGGGGGAGCGGCAGCCGTGGCCGTGAGCCTCCTTGCAGTTCCGACCGGGTTCGGGCTCCCCATGATTCTCGTAGCCTCGGCGTTGGCGGGCGCGGCGTGGGCGTTGCCGCCGTTTCTGCTGAAGGCCTACAGGGGCGTGAACGAAGTCATCTCTACGATAATGATGAACCAGATCGCTCTACTGGCAATGCAGTTCGTCGTGCTGAACTATCTGCTCGACCCTGCGAGAAGCGACAAGACGGTGAGCATACCCGCGGGGTCAAGGTTCCCTCTAATCGTGGCACCGAGCTTTTCCATCGTGATATTCTTCTCAGCCCTTGTTTGCCTCGCAGTCTACTACTACCTCTGGCAGACGCCGGGGGGATACGAGTTGAGGTCCGTAGGCCTGAACCCTGACGCAGCGAAGTTCGGCGGAATCAAGCCGAAGAAGGCAATCCTCTACTCTTTCCTGCTCGGTGGGATTACCGCAGGTCTCGCCGGCGCAGTGCAGGTGGCTGGAACGTTTACCCCCTACGCAATCTACACAGGACTCTCAAACCTGACCGCCTACGGCGTCAACGGGATCGGCGTCGCGTTGATTGGGAGGAACCATCCTGTCGCGATCGTGGGCGCTGGCATCTTCTTCGGGGCGCTTCAGGCCGGCGCCTCCACGGTACAGATAACTGGGGTCTCCTTCGAGATAGTACAGGTCATCGAAGGGATGATAATCTTCGCCATCGCGGCCCCCGAGCTCTATCGAATCTTCAGGAGGATGTTGAAGTGAGCTTCGACCTCTCCTCCGTCGGTGCTATCTCGGTTATCTCGCTGAACCTGATGGTGCCGATTGCTTTGACCGCCATCGGCGAGATCTTCGACGAGAAGGCAGGAGTCGTGAACATCGGGCTCGAGGGCATAATGCTGACAAGCGCGTGGTTCGCTGTTCTGGTGGCCTGGTACGCGAGCAACTCCTACGCAGGACTGCTAGGTGGCCTTCTGATGGGAGCGGCCTTCGGTGTCCTCCACTCGATCCTCTCGGTCAGGCTGAAGGGCGACCAGATAATCAGCGGCGTGGGCATCAACGTGTTCGCCATAGGCTTCGTCCCGTTCGCGACGTTCGCCTTCTGGAACGTGAGCGGCGTCTTCCCCCAGGTCTCCTTTTCGTTCGGACGCCTGGTGGAGATACCCACGCCCTGGGCGCCGCTCTCCTTCTTCGTGCCTCTGACTGCGGGGGTGGCCCTGCTATTCTGGTACGTTCTGAACAGGACGGAGTTGGGCTACAGGGTCCGAGCGACAGGAGAGAATCCGGAGGCTGCAGATGCTGTCGGGATCGACGTAGACAGAACCAGAATCATGGCCGTTATCGTCGGCTCCTCTCTCGCGGGCCTTGCTGGCGCCTATCTCAGCATCGATGTCGTAGGCCAGATAACCAAGGAGATAGTCGCTGGCCGCGGGTTCATAGCGCTGGCAACCGTGGTCTTCGCAGGCTGGAACCCCATCTTCGGGCTCCTCGGCGCGGTCATCTTCGGCTACTCTCAAGGAACGGCCAGCTGGCTATCTGGACTTCCCGAGGTCCGGAGCGCGATACCCAACGCGGACTACCTGCTCAACATGATACCCTACATCGCGACCCTTGTGGTGGTCGGCATCGCCCTCGCTAGAAGCAGAGCACCCAAGGCCGTGGGCATCCCGTACAAGCGGGAGTAGCCCGCGGGCGCCACGTTTTATAAGCTGGCACCGACGGCGTTCCGAGAGAGTTTTGACCAAGAAGCGAAAGAGCCGTGGTCGCTCCAAGGGAGGCAAGGGAAGGAGCGGCATGATCTATTGCAGCAACTGCGGTGCCGCGGTTCCAAGAGACAAGGCGAAGAAGGTAACCACGAGGCTCTCGCTCGTCGAGCCGACGCTGGCGAGGGAGCTAAGGCAGGCAGGAGCGTACATTGCAGCCCCCACCACGACGAGATACTACTGCATCAGCTGCAGCGTCCACTACGGCATCGTGAAGGTCAGGGCGAAGAACGAAAGGCACAACTGGTAGGCCCTGCAGAAGCCTCATAGTCGCCCAACTTTCCCGTGACGTAACGTTCTTGAAGTGACAGCTTCTCCGGAGGCCTTCATGGCTTACGAGCACCTCAAAGAGTCGTTGACACGAAGCAACCTTTGGATATACATCCTCGCGACGCTGGAGTCGGGACCCGCTTCACCGGGCGAGATCAAGAAGAAGGTGCAGTCGCGCTACGGCTTCTCCCCGGCCAAGATAACATTCTACACAGTGCTCTACAAGCTGAGGAAGGAGGGGCTCGTGGCGAGGGCTTCGCGTGCATTCCGCTCTGCCTATGAGTTGACCTCGGCTGGCAGGGCTGAGCTCTCGAGGGCCGGGGAATTGCTCGACGAAGTCAGGAAGGGGCTTGGGCAGAGCCAGTGAGGGCCCTTGATACCTTGGAAACGCGTTCGAGAAACGTCAAGCCCGCGAGCACTAGGACGACGAGGACCCCGTAGCTCGCGAGACCGACGATCGAGAATACAGAGAGCGCCAGGAGCCTCTCGCTCCTCTCCCCGACTCCGACACCCGAGAGGCTGATTCCAAGCGAATCCGCTTTTGCCCTGGTATAGCTGACGAGAAGGCTCAGGGACAACGCCAGAAGCACGGCTGGCGGCGTAGCGAGACGCCCAAGCATGATGCCTGCAAACACCGCCACCTCCGCGACTCTGTCCAGGGTTGAGTCCATGAAGGCTCCCCTCTTCGAGACTCTGCTGGTTGCGCGGGCAACAGCGCCATCGACAACGTCGAAGAAGCCGGATAGCAAGAGCAAGAGGCCTCCAACGAGTTCGCCAACGTAACCCGATGACCAGTAGGCTCCAGCTGCAGCGAACGAAAAGATTAGTCCGACAAATGTCCAAGCGGTGGGAGGGAGCCCGGTCGCTCCGAACGCCCTGCCGACAGCGAGGAAGTACTCGTTGAGCCTAGACCTCAGGCTGTCGAGCATTGGGCCCCGCTTCCAGCCTAACATTATATATACTGAGACGGCCTCGTGGCGCCAAAATGGGCCGCATCGACAAAGGGGCTGGCTGCAACATCACTGGATGTCCCAACAAGGCGGAGCGTTCGCTGAGCCGCCAGCAGCTTTCGGGAAGCGGACTCACCGCAGGCGGTGAGGGGAGACGGGTCTTCATGTGTCACGAGCACTACAAGACGTGGAAGAAGGCGACCAAAAAGTCAAAGTCACTGGAACGGGCAAGATGGTAACGGGGGCGGGTTCGGATTGAAGATACTACAGATGCATGTTGATTTCATAGAATACAAGCCCATCCAGAAGGAGATCGCGGGGGCTGAGGAAGCAGCTCAGAAAGAGGTGCGGGAGGCGGAGCTTGTTGTCCTATTCACAGCAATCGAGGAGGGAGACGACGCCGAGCTGTCGGCGAAAGCAATTGACGAAGCAAAGGCATTCCTTGCCAAGCTTGGCACGAAGAGGCTGATGATCTACCCTTTCGCCCACTTGTCTCAAAACCTCGCAAAGCCAGCGGCAGCGCTTCCGGTACTGCTGAAGATGGATGAACAGGCAAGGCTGGCTGGCCTCCAGGTCATGCGGGCGCCCTTCGGCTGGAACAAAGCCCTCCAACTGAAGGTGAAGGGACACCCGCTTGCGGAAATGTCGAGGACGTACACTCACACGGCGCAGCCTGCAATCCAGCAGCCCAAGCAGAGGAGGGAGCCCTCGGAAGGCGAGCTATTGGCCAGGATAAGGAAGAGCGACTTTGGCAGCCTCCCCGAGACTGACCACAGGGTGATCGGGGAACGGCAGGACCTCTTCAGCTTCCAAGAACCATCGCCAGGGATGGTCTACTGGCACGACAAGGGTCTGAAGCTTTGGAACTTGCTGACGGGCTTCCTCCGAGCCGAGCTCGCTGAACGGGGGTATATCGAGGTAAGCAGCCCGGCGCTGGCCAACATGACGCTGTGGAGGGTGAGTGGGCACTCCGAGCACTACCGGGACAACATGTTCCTCACGAGCCTCGGCGACGAGGAGTTCGGCTTGAAACCCATGAACTGTCCGTCGACCTTCCTGATATACAAGTCTCGAAAATGGAGCTTCCGCGACCTGCCTGTCCGGTATGCAATCTTTGACCCGTTATACAGGAACGAACTGAGCGGCGTTGCCAGCGGACTCTTCAGGGTGAAGGTGCTCACCCAGGACGACGCACACATCATCGCAACGGAGGAACAGGCGGAGAAGGAACTGGTTGGCTTGCTAGACCTCATGAAAAGAGTCTACGGCATATTCCACCTCGAGTACAAGGTCAAGATTTCAACCAGACCCGATGAATCGATGGGCAGCGACGAGGAGTGGGAGAGAGCTACGAACACCCTCGTACGCGTCGTGAAGGGGATGGGGATGCCCTACGAAATCAAGGAGAAGGAAGGCAACTTCTATGCGCCCAAGATCGACGTCGACATCAAGGACTCGCTCGGACGGGAGTGGCAGTGCGGAACCTTCCAGCTCGACTTGCAGATGCCGAAGCGCTTCAGGCTCTCGTACACCGCGTCTGACGGGAAAGAGCACACACCCATCGTCCTCCACAGAACGATAATCGGCTCGTTGGAGCGGTTCATCGGGATAATGCTTGAGCACTACAAGGGAGCACTCCCAGTTTGGCTCTCGCCGGTTCAAGCCAAGGTCATCCCGATTTCGGACGAACATAGAGGTTACTCAGAGAAGGTTCTATCGTCGCTGACTGCGGAAGGCATACGGGCCGAAGGCGATTTCGACAGCGGGACCATGGGAGCGAAGATAAGGAGCGCCCAGCTCCTGAAGATCCCCTACATGCTCGTCATCGGAAAGAAGGAGGAGGATACCCAGACAGTCTCAGTCAGGAAACGGTCCGGGGAACAGACCTTCGGCATGAAGCTCGAGAGCTTCATTTCAGAGGTCGGACAGAAGGCCGCGGCCTTCGAATAGGTTCTACTGACGGCCGGTAGGCTGCTGCTGCGTCACACAGTGAATCGCGCCGAACCCCCGAACGAGGTCTCTGCAATCGACCCCCAACACCTTCCTTTCGGGGAACAGCTTCGAGAGCGACGACACGGCCTTCCTGTCGTTGGGGTCCGCGAATGTCGGCACCAGGACCACCTCATTCCCTACGTAGAAGTTGGCGTAGCTTGCGGGGAGCCTCCCATCCTCGCTCTCAAAGGGGCTGGGCATGTCGATTGGAACGACCTTCAGTCGGCGACCGTCGGCGGTCGTAGAGCTTCTCAGCACCTCGAGGTTGGCGGCGAGCGGCTCGTGGTTGGGGTCGTCGCGGTCTTTCTCGACCATGCACACCACAGTGTGTGGTGCCACGAACCTTGCAATGTCGTCGACGTGTCCGTCTGTATCGTCGCCGAGTATCCCGCTCTCGAGCCAGATGACCTTGGTGGCACCTAGATGATCCCTCAGCACGGCCTCGACTTGTTCCCGGGTCAGACCAGGGTTCCTGTTCTGGTTCATCAGGCACTGCGTAGTCGTAAGGAGCGTTCCAGCGCCGTTTGCGTCAACGGAGCCTCCTTCCAAGACACGGCCTGTCTCGAACACTCTGAGGCCTGTCGTGCGGGCCACCTCCAGTCCCGTCTCGTTGTCCGGTCTGAGGTCGTCATACCTGTTACCCCATGAATTGAAGACCCACTTGGTCAACGCTACCTCCCCGTTCCTGACGAAGATGGGTCCGTAGTCCCTGATCCATACGTCTGCGGACCTGATCGCGTGGAAAACCAACCTGTTTCCCGAGCCGACTGCGGAGACCACAGCCCGCTTCGTCGCGTCGTCGTCCACGAGCAGGTGAACCGTCTCACCTTTGCCCAGCGCTTCAATGAACTTGACGTACGTCATGCGAACGCGTCCAATACCTTCCTCGGCGAACGTGTCCAGATTCTTCGGCCATACCAACCACGTTCCCTCGTGCTTCTCCCATTCTGCGGGCATCCGGTAGCCCATGCTGAAGGGTGTCTGCGTCATCTCGCGACTACTCCGAGATGGGCTTATAGGTTGACGGCCTTCTGTTCCGCATGAAGCCCCAGCCCTCCTCAACCTCCTCCCCGAGGGACAGGTTACACGTAGCAACGAAGACGCCCTCCTCGGCTCCTGCACGTAGGATGACCTTCCCGAACTGGTCGACCACAAAGGAGCCTCCCCAGAATGTCATGTCGCCTTCGGTACCCGCCCTGTTCACTGCGCAAACGACCACGCTGTTGGCGATTGCGTGGCCCCGCTGGACAGCCTCCCACGACTCCTGCCAATCGCCCTCGACCGGTTCGACTCCCCTCACCCATCCTATGGCAGTCGGATAGAAGAGCATCTGAGCCCCGCGCAACCTGCAGATTCGCGCAGGTTCGGGATACCATTGGTCGAAGCAGATGAGGGGGCCAATCTTCCCGCATGAAGCGTCGGCCACCGCGTAGCCTCTTCCTGAAGAAAAGTAGTTCTTCTCGAAGTAGTGCGAATCCTGCGGCACGTGCACCTTCCTGTACCTTGCGAGGGTTCTACCCTCCTGATCAAAGACGACTGAGGTGTTATAGGACCTCCCTGCGGATTTCTCATGTATCGTGCCGCCGACCAAGACTGCTCGGGACTTCGACGCCGCCTTTGAAAGCGCCCTGCTGGTCGGGCCTGGAATCGGTTCTGGTTCGCCCCTTCCCGCCTCATACTGGGGGAAGTATAGTGAAGTGAAGAGCTCTGGCAGGCAGATTACGTTCGCTCCCTTGGTCGACGCCTCGCCTATCATCTTGACTGCCTTCTCGAGGTTTTCGTCTCGGTCCGAAGTCATGGCCATCTGCACCAAGCCGAGAGTGACCTCCTTCGCGGGAGCTTTCATGCGGTTCGCCCGCGCTGTCAGCGCCGTGGTGAAATAGTTTGCGTGCGTTGGATTCTGTAAGGTCTACGGGCGATTCTGACCCCTGTCAAGACTCATTGGATTTACAGGTCTTCAATCGGCTCAATCGCGGAGCTCACACAATTGGGACACTTGCCGAATGCCCCTCTCTTTGAGTTCTCGGTAGAGACGATTCCGCAATTCGAACACGCCCTTAGACTGGCCTTGCTTTGCGTCATGGTCTTCGTAGGTTTAGCGGGCTGGTCTAAAGGAACTTTGCTTGGTCTCGTCTGTAGAACTGCCCGAGTATCTTTCCAAATGTGTCATGAGGACCAGAAAAAGTCGAGCGTCGTCGCGCCCATTATCTCGTCGAAACTGAAGTCCAGAGCGTCGAGCATCTGGTCAAACATTGAGCGCGCATATTCCAGATACTTGTCTGCGTCGATCTCCTCGGTCTTCGCCAGCTCGACAGGCTTCACGTAGGGCGGACTCTTTGTCTTCACGTAGGCGATTATCTCCCCCGCCTTTATCTCCCTGCCCCTTTCCTCCAGTTGCTTGGCGGCCCTGACGTGCTGGGGCGTGGTCCCGTCATACTTGCGCGTGGGTTTGCCCATCATGACGTTGAACGCGAGGTCGGAGATTGGTACCTGCTTCGACCTCAGCTTCGAGATTGTGCTTGACAACAGCTCCTTGATGCTGGCCCTCGCCCTCTCGAAGTCATCTGGGCTCTTCACCTCGCTCAGGAAGCTCAGAGCCTGATAGAAGGTCTGTTTCAGGAACTCGGGGGTCTGACTCTTCTTGCCTGTCAGCCCCCGTATCTCCGCAGTCCCGTCTGGGAGCACCCCGAAATAGTTCTTCTTTCGGCTGCTGAAGGCAACGTACCTGTAGACCTTGTCCAAGTCGAGCTCGACGCCGAGTTCTCCATCGGCCCACTTGGTCACTGTTGAGATCTGGTCCTTCGAGATGTTCTGGAGGAAGAGGCTGTCCGTGTCTCCGTACAGGACCTTGATTCCCAGTTCCCCGCACTTCTCGATTGTCTTGGTAATCGCATATCTCCCTAGCGCAGCCGTTGCCTCAGCCACAGGCAGGCAGTATAGCGCAAACGTCTCGAACCCGAAAGTGCCATAGGAAGCGTTGAGAATCACCTTCAAGCCTTGCGTTACAACGCCATACAGCTCGCGC
Organism: Nitrososphaerales archaeon; assembly: GCA_032906705.1. Lineage (GTDB taxonomy): Archaea > Thermoproteota > Nitrososphaeria > Nitrososphaerales > Gagatemarchaeaceae > DASPPF01. Next base: position 2,815 of record JAJTZC010000022.1, on the reverse strand, counting down.
TCCTGCTTCGTCAGGGTGGCGTCCCTCGTCAGGGGCTTGTAATGGTTGACCCTCAGGTCCCGAAGCGACCCAATCACCAGGCTGCTGATCCCCTTCCTCTTCTTGCAGACCCAGTGCGTGGTCCCAGGCACGGTGTTTGTCCTGCACTCTTCGTGGGGACAGTTCACGGTCTCGTAGGATAGGTTGTAGACCTTGATCAGGCTCGGGTAGAGGCTGGCGAAGTCTAGGACCGAGACGTCAAAGAAGACTCCCGGCTTCGGCTCGATGACCAGGCCCCCCTTGTACTTCTTGCCCTTGATTATTGCCTGGGAGGAAGCCCCGCCCTTTTCGCTGAGTTCGTCCTGCCTTGGTATCAGCGCGCCCATCTTCCTGTGCTCGAAGAAGAGCATGCTTCGAATCCAATTCGAGACTCCCAGCCTCCCGACATCGTTCATCGGCATGTTACCTATCCTTGCTATGACCAGGAGGAGCTTCATGACCACCGAGTCGCCCATGGACGTCAGCTCGTAAGTCAGCTGCGAGTCGTTGAGGTTGTACTTCACGAGCTCCCGCAACGGCAGATCGCCAATGTTGCCTTCGAATTCCATCTTCGACTTGCCAAGAAGCGCCTCTGAGATCGTGTTCAGGGTGTAGTCGGAATACTTGTTGCTGAAAGCGTAGACCTGGATTGACCTGTTCTTGAAGAAGTTGTACATGTCGAGGTGGATGCCGTGCTTTATTGTGGACTCGATCCGCTGGAGCTCGATGGGGTCTTCATCTTCCCCGATGCCCAGCTTCTCCGCCCTGTGCCTCAGGTAGCGCAGGTCGAAGTTGTCCCCGTTGAATGTAATCATCACCGGATACTCCATCATCTTGACGAAGACGCTTCTCAAGAGGTCGACCTCCTTTTCGAAGAGCTCAACGGTGAACCCGAGTCCCTCCACGCCCTCGGAGTCGCGCCCGTCTTTCTTCAGGGCGTAGACAAGCCTCTCCTGGTCGTTGAAGAAAGATACGGAGATGACTTCCTGAGTTGGCTGCTCCGGGTCGGGAATCCGCCCTTCCTCGTTCGCCACCTCAATGTCCAGTGCAATCCGCTTGAAGTCAGCCAGGGGCGCACCGAGGAGCTGCGCCCATTCCTTCAGGTACGGCGCGAACTCTGGGGGATTCCTTCTCTGGATCTCCTCTAGCGACTTTGCGACCCTCTCCGGGACCTGTCTGCTCAGCGGGACGACCTCGCCCTTGGCGACCTTGTAGTACGTGCCCATCCTGAGGCCCCTGTCGTACGCGTAGTTCTCGTAATACTTGATGTCGGCCTCCCACACCTTGACCTGGTCCCTGATGCTAGTGGCCGCCCCGCCGATCGCTAGGGGGTCGGTCACGATTATCTTCCTCAGCTTGACCCGGGTGTCGTTGAGGAGGTCGGCCTTCTCTTCCTCTGTGATCTCGACGACGTCCTTCCTCGACCGGACTTCGGCCAGCTCTTCCATGCCCAGGCGAGTATAGCAGTACGGCCTATGCCCGGTGTTGTCCCTCCAGAGCCAAAAGCGACCACTCTTCTGGTCGTAGAACTTCAGGACAGCAAGCCGCCTGTCCCCGTCATACACAGCGGATGCGAGGAGCCCTTCGTCCATGTCGGAGACCGGCTTCGTGACCTCCGACAATCGATCCGCCAGGTCCTTGCGCTGCACAAGAGTCTGCATGATGGCTCGGCTGTTGTTGGACAAGGCGACCGACGGCAGATAAGCATACCGCGCGAATGCCTCGGGACTTACAGCTTATATCGAGACGCGGATTTGCCTGCGGAGATGAAGTCGGCAGCGTCATTTGTCAGGCGTAACCTGGCCTATGTCTTCGTCGTTTTTGCACTGATCTGGCTTGGCATGGCTTTGCTCACTGGCTCGGCGTTCGTTCTGTGGCCCGTTCTGGCCTGCGGCGCGAGCGGCGCGTTGCTGAGGTTCACTCCTGCTTCTGGGCTGGCTGCTTCGCTGCCGACGGCCTCAGCGATGATGGGGCTCTTCCTCTCCGCCTATCAGGTCTATGCCGCCACTCCCCTGCTGGCGGGCGCGTTCAGCGCCATAGCGGGCATCTCCGTTGCCACGTTCGTGTTGCTAGGACTGGGCCACGTCTACCTTGCCTATGCTTGCCTTCCAGCCAGGCCCGCTAAATGAGATGGGTCTTGTTCATCCTTCTTAGGAAGTAGACCGAGTAGCCGCTGATGACGAAAAGGGCTGAGAAGGCCTTTGTCGCGAAATCGAGGTTCCATGGTATCGGTATTCCCTCCGAGATGAAGCTCGGGTTGGTGACGTGCTCCTGTAGTAGCTGGACGCTGAAGAAGGCGCCCCAGATCATGAAATTGTAGAGAACTTCATAGGCCGAGGCAAAGGCCACCACAAACCCGAGAAGCTGGAGGAAATTCAGGACGTTCTGGGGCCATTTCGCGATGCGCTCCTCCCAGAGGCGCAGCCCAGAGTAGAAGAGGGCCACGCAGGCGACTGAAAAGTAAGAGACAGGCTTTGCGAAGAAAGGCAATGGCCATTCGACGTTTACCAGGACGATTCCTATTGCCAGACCCGTCCCTGTTGTCAGCAGAGATTCGACCATCCCGTACAGAACGATGACAACTATCGTGGCGAGGGACGCCCAGGCTATTATTCGAAAGAGGTTCCTTGTTTTTGGATCCATCATTGGAATCCCGAGTGGAGAGGCGTCATTGGAATCCAAGTCTTTAAGCGTTCACAGCTCTAATCCCCCCGCCCACTGGCAGCACGTACCGGAAATTCCTAAACGAGTACCAGGCCAAACTAGCACCGAAAACGGGGGTTAATGTGCCAGAAGA
>JAJTZC010000021.1:12840-21433 GCA_032906705.1 Nitrososphaerales archaeon | reverse complement strand
ACGCTCGAGAACTTGAACCCGTGCCCGGAGCAGGCGCTGACCACCAGCACCCTCCTGTCATCCGGATGGAAGTCGACAACGAAGTGCGAGTCGGGCGTGTTCGTGTAGATGCATGTCGTCGAACCTATGGGCGTGGGGTTCACCCTTGGCAGACGCCTCTTGATGAAATCCCTCACTGGAGACAGGTCTGCGTCGGTGACCTTTCTGACGATCTGGTCTGGGCTCACCTGCGACCCACCGTGGGTTCTCGCGACCTTCACACCGTGGCCGACATCCGGAATCGCGTAGAAGTAGTGGTTGGTGTCTTCTTCCATCATGAAGATGGGCATCTTCTCCGCAGAGAAGGCTCCATCGCCTGGCGATTCGAACCAGAAGGGAACCTGCCTCTCGCACGTCAACGGAATCAATCCGGGAAGGAGCTGGGCCGTCCACGGCCCCGCCGCGAGGACGAGCTTTTCGGCGGTGTACCTCCCCTTGGTCGTCTCGATTTCTATGGATTCGGCCGTTCGTCGCCAACCAAGGAGCTGTTCCAAGAATCCAAAGGTCACACCAGAGTCTCTCGCGAGGGCCACATACGATGAGATGCACTGTTCCGGGAAGAGGATGCCAGCGTTCTCCTCGTAAACCGCCGAGTAGTCTTCATCCAGTCGAAGTTCCCCAAAAATCGCCTCGACGTCACGGCAAGCAAGAAACTTATGCGGTAGGGTGTGCTCTCTCGCACTTCGCAGGACGCCGGCGACCAGCGGTCCGTCCCTTCTACCGATCATCAGGCCTCCGGTCCTCTTGATTACCCTCGCGCCCGACTTCTTTGCCAGTTCGTCCCATGATGCGAAGGCTCTCTTCAGGAGCGGGACGTACCGTGGGTCCTCGTAGTAGGCGAGCCTGATAATTCTCGTCTTGCCGTGCGAGGAGCCGAATTCATGATTGAGACGGAACCTGTCTAGCGCGAGTACCTTTAGTCCTCGGCTCGCGAGGTTGTAGGTAACCGCCGAGCCCATTGCCCCACATCCGACCACGACCGCGTCGTAATGCTTCGTGGCGGGCGATGCGCAGGACCTTGCTTAAGATATATGCTCGCGCCGTAGTGGGCACAACCAACGGGAAGCAGCGGGTCAGATTCAAATAGAGATTCACCGCACGTCTCCCTGAATTGGCACAGCTGTCACAAGCCAAGACTCTGGGAGGCGTGGGCTCGATACTCATGCTCCTAGCGGTGATTCCCGTGGTTGGCTGGGTGCTGAGCATCGCGGGAGCAATCATGGTCCTTCTGGCGATTAAGCACGTGTCTGATATTGTCCAGGACAAGTCGATCTTCAACAACATGGTAATTGCCATAGTGCTCTCGATTATCGGCGTCGTCGTGGGCGTGGCCGTGATATTTGGAACGATGTTCACGACGTTGGGGCTGGGCGCATACGCAGGCAGATTCCCAAGCTTCTCCACGCCCCCGACGTTTCCAGCCGGGGACTGGATGGGCTTGATGCTGGGCGCACTGACAGGCCTCGCAATAATCTGGGTCCTGCTTTTGGTTTCCGCTATCTTCGTCAGGAAGAGTTACGAAACGACGGCCAAGAAACTTGGCGTGAGCATGTTCGGCACTGCGGGCCTTCTCTATCTGATAGGGGCGGCGCTGACCATTGTCTTAGTGGGTTTCGTATTGCTGTTTGTCGCCTTGATTCTGAACATTGTGGCGTTCTTCTCCATCCCCGACCAACCTATGCCGATGCAGGCTTCGCAACCTCAGCCGGCTACAATGTAGTATCGTTGGCTCGGACAAGCCTCGGCGGATGGGATTTTTTCCTCGCCAGGGGAAAGGGCGCGCTAGGTATCGTCTTAATCCACGAAATCTTCGGCTATAACGATTACAGCGAAGCAGTCGCGAAGAATCTTGCCAGTGCGGGCTTCACAGCGGCGTCCATCGACCTGTTCAGGGGGAAGAAGGCCGCGACCCTCGAGGAGGGTTTCAAGCTGAGGAGCGCTGTCACGAAAGAGGTTCTCTCTGACGGAGTCTCTCAGGGCGTCGAGCTGCTCCGAAGGGAAGCGGGCGCGAAGAAGGTCGGAACGATGGGCTTCTGCATGGGAGGAGGCTTCGCGCTCCAGGCAGCCTGCGACCTCGGGCTCGACTTCACTGTCGACTACTATGGCATGATCGAGAACGAGCAGGATGCTTCCAAGCTCGCCGGACCAGTCCTAATGATCCTCGCAAGCGAAGACGAGAGGGTCACGCCATGGGCTTTCCAGAAATTCCTGCCGGCGGCTATGAAGTACAAGAAAAGGGTCGAGGTCCAGCTCTACCCGAACGCGAGACACGCATTCCACAGGCCGAACTGGGAAGGGCACAACCCAGAAGCAGCGAACGACGCCTGGGACAAGACTGTCAGGTTCCTCTCTCAGGTTCCATCGAGATAACATTCAGATTCTCGTGGATGCCTCGGCAAGCCTGTCGCTCAACCATGGCATCCCCTGCATGATGAAACTCGGTCCGTGATGAGCCAGGAAATCGAGCGGACCAGGCGTTACGAAGAGGTTTCCCTCGCCGACCGCCCTCATGGAGCCCCATCCCCTCACCTCCACGAGACGGGCTAGGTCCTGCTTGCCGAAGCTCGAGAACATCTTGGGCTCGTAGAAGATGACGTCAGGGTCCTCCTTCCTCACCTCGTCCTGGTCAGGGGTCAGCCACTCGGCGCCCCTCCCCTCGAAGATCGTCGAGGAGCCAAGGAATCGAATTGCATCGGTGATGTAGCTGTAGGCTCCGAATGTGACCGCGCCTCCCAAGTCCATCTCGACATAAGACCTCAGCGCGCGACCGCTCTCCAATGAAGCGAGTCTTCGCAGGAGCGAGCCGGCCAACTCCCTAGCCCGCTCTGCCGCACCCGCGACCAACCCCACCTTCACCACTAGGTCGGCTATCCCTCCTACTGACACGGGCAGCTCCAGCGGGTAGACAGGAAACTTGTCTGACAGCCTGACCGCGAAGTCCCTCTGATAGCCCGTCACCGTGAAGATCAAATCTGGTTTCATTCCGGCCAGCAGCTCATCGCTGACAGTGTTGTAGCTGCCGACCCGACGCTTGAGGCGGGCCTCAGCTGGACGCGCACAGAATGCGCTGACGCCGGCAATAGCATCCCCAAGACCTATCATGAACAACGTCTCGGTGACAGCTGGGCTGAAGCTCACAACCCTCTGGGGCGATTCGGGAACCTCGACCTCTCTCCCGAGAATTTCGTTGTACATTCCGTACAGTCCTAAACTAGCCCCTCCAGCCGCACAATATGCTTTTAGGATTCGCGAGGAGCGGGCGGTTGTATAACCAACGTTAAATAGGTCAGCGTTCGCGCGACGTAGCGTCAATCTTGGACAGACGCAAGATCATCACGGCGACGCTGTTCGGGGTAGTAATCGCGGTGATCAAGGGGCCCTTCCAACCTCCATACGCCGACCTTCTCATAATCGTTGAGGCCCCAATCCTAGGGCTAAGCTTCCTCTTACTCGGGAGGGGCGGTGCCACCTACACAGAGCTAATCAACGGCTTGCTCCAGTCGACCATCAAAGCGAGCTTCTTCCCGTTCAGCCTGCTTGCGGCTATCTTCTACGGCGCGCAAGTCGATGTCTACTCGAGTCTCCTGAAGGTAGAATCGAACGGGAAAACGAGTACGCGAAGGATGCTCGCCTCCCTCGGACTAGCCAGCACCGTTACCGGCATCGCCGCAGCATACATCAGCATCTACCTGGGCATTGTGCCCTATGACCCGTCTGTTCTCGCGTCCATCTATGCCACGATCGTGATATGGGGGGTTTTGAGTGGCGCCGTCGGCGGTGCCCTCTCTGCGAGAATCTGGGACAGAAACCTAAAGGCCAGGTTCAAACCGGCACCTCAGAAGCCCACGGCCTAGGGGGCCTGATTGTCCGCACTCCTCAGCTCCCGTTCGATCTTCGCAGTGAACCTGTAAAGCAGCACATACAGGAAGGCCCCCAGCACCAGGAAAGCCGCCCCTGCGATGTCATTCACGAAAAGGAAGGTGAATATCCCGAGCGCCATGATCAATATCGCCGCCGTCCGAGAGATGGGGCTGGCTCTTACAGGCGTGCGACTCACCTGCCAGCGGGTGGGGTCTTGTCAGCTTCCCTCCCCATTTCCCTATGCCTCTGCATAAGCGCGCCATTGAGAATCATCAGAGCTCCGATAATCAGCATCGCATCCGACAAGCTCGCATACATCCCCGGCACCCAAGCACTCGCCAATGCCATCAGGACACCGAAGACCTCCATGAGTATGCCCAATCTGCGCGTGGCCGCTGTCATGCTCGGGAGCACTGTCAGGATTCCAGCGATTAGCACGCCAGTTCCCAAGGCGTACAGGGCAACCGCGGAGACAGTGGGCTCCCCGCTCATTGTCCCGACACCGCGCACCGAGCCCAAGGAGTAGCCGGAGACGTAGTCGAGCGCCGCCCCCGCCACGCTGATGCCGAGCCCTGAATAGGCGACCGCCCTCATAGTCACGGCCCTGGCTCGGAAGTCACGTCTTTCCGCGTTTGCTTTCCACCTTCAGCATCTCAAACAACCTGAACTTCGTAGCCTCGCCTGGAGACAGCTCGTACCCGCACGTCTGGCACTGAATGCCTCTCTCCGAGTTGCGCAAAGAGAACCTGCCACATTTCGGGCACTTCATCTCCTGCTCGGCTGGCCCCGTTTTCATCTTTGTCATGCTGCCTCGGCTCTGAGTTTTAAGCCTGCGTGCTACACAGCAAAGGAATCGGAACAAAACAGACGAAGAATCTCACTCGAGGCTTTCTCGCCTGGTCGAACGATGTTGATCACACCATAGTCGCCCATTGGAGTCCCAGTTGACTGAGTCTCTCTCCACTTCGAACCTCAGTTCCAAGCGCCAACGTCAAATAATTTTGCTCAAAACGGCTGTCAGATTAAAGCCCGCGGGATATAGCGCCACGGCAACCCGCAAGTCTCTGTAATTGCCATTCTCCAACAAATGGCAGCGGAACGACAAGGGACCAGGCTTCATGGGTAAGATCAAGGACACGGTGAAGCCGCCGACCCCCATCAAGGTTCAGATTGAGACCGCAAGCAGGCAGATTCGCGTGTTGATCGCCCAGCTTGACGGAGCCGTGACAAGAGTCAGGCAGCGGGACCAAACCATCTTCGCAAAGATTGTGGCCTCCCTCGCAAAGCACGACGCGGAGCACGCGTCAGTCTACGCCAACGAGCTCTCCGAGGTGAGGAAGGTGGGCAAAGTTGTCACCCAGGCTTCGCTCGCCCTTGAACAGATAGTCCTAAGGCTCGCGACCATAACCGACTTGGGCGAGATCGCCACCACTCTGGCTCCGGCCGTGGCAGTAATCAAATCGATGAAGGTCGGTCTGGGGAGCGCCTTGCCAGAGGCGGACAAGGAAATCGGAGAGATTTCGGGGCTCTTGAGCGGGATACTCGTCGAAGCCGGCAGCGTCAGCGGTTTCTCACTCAACTTCGAAGCCGCCAACGAGGACGCCCAGAAGGTCCTCGACGAGGCTGCGGCCGTGGCGGAGCAGCGGATGGAGGAGAGCTTCCCCCAGATACCGGCAGGAGTCGGCGGTCAGAATCAGCAGGAAGCCCAGAACGCCTGACCCGCTAGAAGCCGAAACCCGCGCAAGACTTTAGACGTCCGCGCATATCTCCAATGCGTTGGCCGGTCTCGACCCTGTTCACCACCGTACTCAAGGAGGATGGGACAAGGGTGCTCGTCCCCAGCAACTTGATACTCGGGACGAAAATCTTCATCAAGCCGGAACAGAAGCCGTGATTCGTTTGACGAGTGCAGCAAAGCCCAAGGGCGTCGGTCCATGAAGGTTGCAACGCGACCCGGCAGGCAGGGCGCGGGTCCCGACCAAGACGCAAGTTCCCCAAGCGCGGAGCGGCCGCGGCGGGAGGGCGCGCTCGTCCTCATGGCTGTCGCATTGCTCCTGCTAGTAGGTTTTCTACAACTCTCGCCTTCTTTGTCCGGCCGTATCACCAGCGAAATCTCGAACCTCCTGTCCACTACCGAGCGCTCCACTACGAGCAACTCGACATCCCCGATCTTCAGCGTCTACTCGCCGTTGATAGCCAACGGCGCGGCCAACGTCAGCTACCCTGCTTACTACAGTGAGCTCGCCCGATACACATTGGCCTTGATTAATCAGGACCGGGCAAACTTCAGCCTTCCCCCAGTGTCCTTGGGCGACAGCAAGGCCGGGCAGCAGCACGCGAACTCGATGCTGAAGTACGGCTACTTCAGCCATTACGACACCCAGGGGTTCAAGCCGTACATGAGGTACACTCTGCTCGGGGGCTTGGGAGCGGTTTCGGAGAATGTCGCCTACATAACTTGGGTGGGCAAACACTTCACGACCGCGGCCACTGTGGAGAACTCCATCAGCACCCTCGAGCACGCGATGGTTTACAACGACAGCCTCTGTTGCAGCAACGGGCACCGTCTCAACATAATCAATCCACTGCACAACAGGGTCTCAGTCGGGTTCGGCTACAACGACACCACACTGTACTTCGTCGAAGAGTTCGAGAATCACTACGTCAACCTGAGTTTCACCATCTCGAAGAGCTACTCCGTCACGATGGCCGGGCCGGTCATCTTCCCCTTTGCGAGCGTCAACGCGATTTACGTGACCCACGACCCTGCTCCAGTGCCCGAAACTGCAGCCCAGTTGAACGCCGGCCCCAAGGAGTACGACCCGGGAACGCTCGCGGGCGGGGTGCTTCCGCCGTGCTCACAAGGCTGCACCGTCTTCGCATCGGGCGTTACGGTGCGGGCCGCGGCATGGGTCGTCAACTCGGCCCAGGTGGACATCTCATTCGACTTGACTCGGTTCATCCAAGCCTACGGCGCAGGCGTCTATACCGTCTACATGGTCACTGGCGCGGATACGAGCACCGCACTCACCTCCATCTCCGTCTTCGTGAGCTGACGACCCGAGCCCGTCGCTATGGATAACTAGCGAACCTCCCTTCCGAAAGCATGTCAAAAGTCCTGTATGCGGTGTGGTGCGACCTCAGACCCTCGATCGAGGAAGAGTGGGAAGACTGGATGAGGAATACACACGTCCCCCAAGTTGTCCGCGCGCCCAGCTTCTTGGGCGCAAGAATGTACTCAGCGAAGGAGGGCGGGGCGGCCAGACGGGTGACCATCTACGAGGCGAAGGACGTTGGCGCGCTGCAGCGTTACATCGAGGGGCCGGCCAAGTCCCTCAGGGAAGACTGCCAAAAGCGATTCGGCGACAGGACCAAACTATCCAGAACGGTCCTCGAAGAGACCTATTCCTTCTAACCCGCCTCGCGCATTGCATCCCTGATCGCTCTGGCGGTCGACTCCATCTCTTCGGGAGAGAACGACTTCCTTCCAGTGAACCTGCCCTTGTCTTGCATCTTCACCGGGATTACGTGGACATGTACATGGGCGACCACTTGGTTGGCGGCCTCCCCATTGTTCTGGACGAACCTGAATCCGTCGGCGCCAACCGCGCGCACAACCGCCTTCGAGACCTTGGATGCCGCCCTGAACAGACCTGCTACCTCTGACTCGCTCATGTCCCAAATTGTTTCACCATGTTTCTTGGGGCAGACCAGAGTGTGGCCGCGGGAGAAAGGCATCGTGTCTAGGAACGCGATGTAGAGCTCATCTGCGTAGACTGTTCTTGACGGGGCCTTCCCAGTGACTATCCGGCAGAACATGCATTCTGGTGCCGAAGTCGAAGAGCCGAGGCTGCGAGACCTGTTTCCTGGTTCCAACCCTACCCTCCACTCAGCTCCAATTCTCTAAAGTTTTGCCCAGAAGGGACTTATTATCGTCGAGGAGCCCCTGCGGGGAGTTGATCTGCGAAAGGTGCCGCGCCGGACAGATGGTCGAGTACCGTCGACGTATCGAGAGTGGTTCGAAGACAGCCGAGATTGCGGGCAAGAGGTGCGACCGCTGCGGCTTCACCGAACTCGACAACGACGAAGACATCTGGGCCTCTGTGGGCCTCTAGCCTCCCCCTTTCTTCGCAGCGGTCCCCGTCAGGCTCCACCCCATCTGCCGAAGCGCGTTCGCCTTCGCCGCAGCCTTCTTGTAGGATTCGACGAACTCATTGGCGAAGGCGTCGGCCTGCCTCTCCGTACCCCTGTGCTTGCCGCTCACAGACCTGAGGTGGTGGTAGAACTCGTGGACCATCACGAACGGGTCGTATAGATATTCCCGCTTGGCGGCCAGGATCTCTTTCTTCTGTAGCGAGTAGACTGCGGCCACCCCCTTCGTCCGCCCCTCGAGGACCCCGACGCCCAGCTTCGGGACCGAGACCCGGTAATGGCGGCAGAGCATCACAAGAGCCTCCTCAGTCCTAGAGTCGAGTATTGTGGCAACGACCAGTGCCTTGAACTGTTCTTCTTCAGCCGGGGTCTGGGGTGTAGCCCTGGCTGGAACGCTGTTCCTCAATGTCTCGACTAAGCGGGAATCCTGTGTTCCGCGGTCTCGTCTCTGAGCTGACCCAGCCACTTCATGAAGGGTGTCCCTCCTGTCCCGCTGGGGTCCTCCACCTTGGTGAAGATGTAGTTGACCGCGAATTCCAGG
>JAJTZC010000021.1:0-12656 GCA_032906705.1 Nitrososphaerales archaeon | reverse complement strand
CGGTCTCACCCCTGAACGTGGGCATTCTGCCGAACTCATCCACCCCTTCGTACCCGACGCTCTCGAACATCTGGATGTATGGCCTGAAGGTGAAAGCGTAGAGGTCGGGATTGTTCCCTTCGGGCATGCGGCTTAGAGTCTTGATGGCCGTGTCGAGGGAGTCGGAGATCTTCTGCAGGGCGAACCCCGCCCCTTCGACATCCTTCCTCATGACCGCCTGCTGCAGCTTGCCGATTGCAGCGACCGCGGGGCCGGCCTCGGACTCAATCTGCACGTGTATGAGTATGAACCAAGGCTCATCTGGAAGTTTCACGAACTTCTGTATTGTGTCCATCTTGTCAACCTCAATCGCACCTCCCGTACCGCGCCTCTTCCAATTGTTCAGTGCGTAGAGATCGTAGGAGAGGATTGGGAACTTCCGTCCCAGCTCCTTGCTGAGATGGGCGAAAGGCAGGGCCAAGCTCTTAGGGATTTCCTTCGCCTTCGGCTCGTCGAGTTGGTGGACATATGCGCTGGTCAGGAAAGCGTAGATCCTCGCAGCCATGACAGTGTGGGGTCCGTCGAGACCGCGGAACGCCCCCTCTTCGACCGGCTTCATCGCGTCGATGATTCCCCTGAGCTTGTGTCCCTCCAGCAACTCTGGCAGTTGTTCTCCCAGCCTCTCGAGGTACTCCAGGTTCGAATCTGCTCCTTCGCCGAAGGTCCAAACCGGATCGCTGGCGGGTAAGAAACCCCTCTCCCCGCTCATCTCGTAACGGTCGAGCGAAAGGGTCGAGACCGTGCTCTCCAATGTAGCGCCGAACGACCTTTTACGATTTAAAAGCTTGTCAAGATACGGTCATCTACGTTGAGTTGATGGTCAGGATTCGTTGATTTCATCCTTCAATTCGCGCCATCCACCATGAACGCCCATGTCCATGAGCAGAAGACGCCACATCAAGCTGAACGGCTTGAGGGTCGCCCGCATGAAGGGACCGGCTACTCTCTTCTCGACTGGCTGAGGCCTGCCAACCCAAAGCACGTGTACCGCGACCCTCTGGGGTCGAAGGGAGACGCCCGAGACAACTGGCCGGCTATCAGAAAGGAACCCAGTCTTCCCGCCATAACCTCTTCGATAATCATTAAGCAACCATCGGGCTGACTAAATAGCGTGAAGCGAGCCCTCCTGTCCTGGAGCGGCGGGAAGGATAGTTCACTTTCTTTGTACGAGGTCGCAACCAAGGGGGAGTTCGAAATCGCCGCAATTCTGACTACACTGACAAAGGGCTTCGACAGGATCAGCATGCATGGCGTCAGGAGGGAGCTACTGGAGATGCAGGCGTCGGCGCTCGGACTGCGCAGCGAGCAAGTATGGATTCCCAAGCGCGCGACCAATAGGAAGTACGAGGAGCAGATGGCAAGGACCCTGAAGAAGTACAAGGCGAAGGGAATCGCCCACGTAATCTTCGGCGACCTCTTCCTGGAGGACATCAGAAAGTACAGGGAAGACAGGTTGGCGAAGCTGGACATGAAGGGCGTCTTCCCGCTGTGGGGCAGGCCCACTCGTGAGCTGGCCGGATTCTTCATCGAGAAGGGGTTCAAAGCCATCCTCTGCTGCATCGACCCCAAGGCATTGGGCAAGGAGTTCTGCGGGAGGGAGTTCGACCGGTCCCTCCTCCGCGACCTACCCGCCAGAGTCGACCCATGCGGCGAGAATGGCGAGTTTCACACCTTCGTTTACGACGGCCCGATATTCAAGGAGAGACTACAGGTGGTCGTCGGGGAAACGGTCTTGCGGGAACGTTTCTATTTCACCGACATCCTTGCGCGCTGACCCCCTAAGGACTCTTGCAGTTGGGCGAGAAAGTAATGGGGTCGTAGCCGCAAAAGGACCATGCCACGACCGAGCCGTTGTGCATCATGATCTCGTCCGCACCGATCTCAGCCATCTTCCACGAAGCCGTCTTGTTCCACGTCCAGAGGAACCATCCCTTGTTCTGAGAGGGATTGTCCACCACCCCGCCCAGGCCAGTAACGAAATGCTCGCCGTACTGGGGGTACCAAGTCGCTTGAATGTCTCCGCGGAGCACTACCACAGTCACTACGTATGCGTTCCAGCTGGGCTGTATGGCTGTATTGTTGTACCACCTTCGCGTCCCGTTCCCATATCCTATCAGCACGTTCACGGCGTACGTCGCCGCGCCGGCCTTCGTAGAAGACAGTCTGAGATAGCTCTGCCACAGGGTCGCTAGCTCGTGACTCCCTGCGACGTAAGCGGGCGAGCTCGTGTTCAAGCCGGACAGCGCCTGCGACAAGAGCAGAATCGTCTGGTTGTACCCTTGCAAGGCTTCCTGGTACGAGGAGTTCAACGACCCGTACTCCCTGAGGGCGGAGTCGAGTTCTCCTAGGTATGCCTTCGCTTGCGAGTTCTGTTGCTGGTACTGGCTGTAGTAGAGGACAGCCAACGAAGAGGTCACGAGTGCCGTAGCCAGCGCCACGGCAGCGACCCCGAGCAATGTCCCTCTGGCTACCATCTCATGGTCTCCTCTGCCTCATCTGGGGAATCAGGATCACGACCAGCGGCACCAGCAGCGTCCCTAGAGCGAAGTCGCTCAACTCGTGCGACAAAGCGAAGACTGCCCCTGAGAGTTCAGTGACCGCCAGCTTTTGCAGCGTGAGATCCGGCCAGTAAGCTATGAGGGCGGTTGCAGCGTTCGTCTCAAAATCCCAGAGGAAGGCGCAGATGGCCATCGTTGCACCTATGAATAGCGACCTCGGTGAGACCGCCTGCAGCCTGTCGCCCCAAACTCTCGCCGCCCCCCAGCCAGCGACCGCGAAAATGAGTTCGCCTATGACGAGGAATGGCGTGATGCTCCCTGCTATCCCCCAAGGGCTCACGAAGCTCCAGATTGTCTCTGACAGGACCGCCACGGCTGCGCCCGTGCCAAGCCCGAACACAAAGGACGCAACGAAGACTAGCGTGTCCAGAAGCTTGACGTCGGGGAACTGTGCCAGAACGAAGTTGGAAGCTACGATTGTCGAGGTGAACAACGCAACCACTGCGACGGACTGGGAACGCACCATGGATGGATAATCCATCCTAGTATAAAACCCATCCCAACACACGGGTAGAACCTAGTAATCAGTTAAAGCGCGGGAAGGAGAAGGTCGGTGTGTCTTGTCCACGCTTGCCTCCCTTCTGGAGCTTGCAACGGCTGGGGGCAAAGGTCCTTCACCCAGCTTCACAAAGGCTCACTTCTTCCTTGCCTTCCTCACAATAGGAACTGGAGGGACGATTGGGAGGCAGGCCTTGGCTAAGCAGACAGGGCTGGGAGAGGGTGCGGTGAGAACAGTATTGAAGAAGCTGCGAGACGATGGTTATGCGGAGGTCAACGCCTCAGGCTGTCACCTGACCGCTAGAGGCCGTCGGCTCCACTCGAGCCTTCGAAGAAAACTCTCCCCAATTGCGACGCTCGACCGTACTCAGTTGACTGTCGGCGGAAACCAAGCTGCCGTCGTGGTCAGGGGATGTGCCCGAACCGTGAGGAGCGGCATTCAGCAGAGGGATTCTGCTATCCTCGTCGGGGCTATGGGTGCAACGACGTATGCGATCAAGGGCGACAAATTCACAATCCCCGGCGGGGATTCGGACTGTGAGAAGGAGTTCCCGAGCCCAGCATGGAAAGCGTTGAAGGACAAACTCTCCCCGCATAGCGGTGACGCAGTCGTCCTTTGCGGAGCGGAAGATTCTATGACGGCGAAACTCGGTGTGCTCTCCGCAGCCCTAACCCTGCTGTGATTGTGGCTGCGACTGCGCCTGCCCCTCTGGCGCGGCGGGCTTGTTTACCTGCCTGTTGATTGCGTCAGCGAAGTAGTGGCCCGTCACGATTACCTTGACGCTCTTGACGCCCTTCACCGCCATCACGTTGTCCTTAAGGTCCTGAGAGATCTTCAGGGCGAAGACCGGCGGGCAGAATTGGGTAGTGGCATGATACTCCACGTCCACGTTGCCATCCTTTAGATCGAGCTTGTCTATCAGGTTCATCTCGACTATCGGCATCCCAATCTCTGGGTCGACGATCTTCGAAACCTGTCTCTGCACCTCTCTGATGTCCACCTGTTCTGTCGACATTTATTCCACCTCCGAAGACCCGTCTCCGCTATAAAAGATTGTCCTACGCGGGTTCTGGAAAGTCCTCGGTGGATGAAGGGGATTTAGGATGCTGTTCAACGTCGGTTGATGGGGATATGTCTATCTCGAACCGCTTGGACGGGCGAGAGGCTGATTGGCTCGCAGAGAGAGATTGGTTGCGGTCGTTCTCGCATTGGCCCTCATCGGTTTCGGTCCTGTCCAACCTATCATGGCCCAATCGAATCCTTGGGACAACAGGGCCGCTGTCACCCAGTTCACAAACAATTTCCTTACCACATATAATTTCATGGTCTCCCAGTTCCACCTCGCCAATCCTAACCTTACCATTTCTGGTCACTTCCTTTTGTATCACACCATCGGCTATTCGTTCAATGTCACAGTCTTGCGGCTTGACGACAATGACACCCGATACATCTGCTTCGCATTCGTTCCTATCCAGTCCAATACCCCCCTGATATCCATCGATGATAACGAAACGGCTCAATCTCGATACTTCCCAAACCTCCCTGGTCTGAGACCTAACAACAGTCTCGGAGCGGAGTTGAGGCAAGGGTTGTTCACTGGCACAAGTGGGTCGGGATACCTCCCATTCATCTGGATAGCCAACGCATCTCGTCTTCTCGCCAACCCTTCTCTCTATTCGGCTCAGGTCGCCCAATACGTCTTCGATGACGACTCGCGTTCCTATCCGCCACCGCCCACTCTCGCTTGGTATTCCCCTATTGAGAAGTGGCTCGGAACCTTCTGGTGGGTGGTCTTTGTCGTGGGTGGAGCAGTTGTGAGCCTCGTGACAGGTCTGCACTACTGGCGCAACGAAATGTGGCCGTTCCACAGGTCAGGAACCCCCAAGAAAGTGAAGCACAAGCCCAAACTCAATTAACAGCACATCCACAATCATGTAGAAGAGGGTGTGCGACAGCTTGCGAAGATGCTCGACTTGTTCCCTCAGTTCCCCGATTTCGTCTTGTAGTAATCGCTCACGATTATCCTTACGACCTCGGGAATCGTCGCTATCTTCCTGACCTTCCTCTCCTCCTCCAGAGCCTTCAGCATCTCCTCGGTCATTGCGACGCTTATCTTCGGGGTCGTGGATTTCTCTGCCCCCGTGCTGTACATCGACCATCGGCAGGTTTACACGGGGAGGGCGCCTTCTTCTCAGGGGTGAACCCGGACGAGGTCCTCCGTTCAATCGAGGCCATCGCGCCAAGCCAGGGCCTCCCAATCATCGGGCCCGTCAGGGGTGCCCTCCTAGACGAGGTTGTAATGAAGGAAAAGCCGAAGAGAATCCTGGAGGTAGGGACGCTGGTGGGCTACAGCGCAATCAGGATGGGTCGGCTCTTACCTCGCGGCGGACGGATAACCTGCGTGGAGATGGACGAACGCATAGCCAAGGTCGCAGCTTCAAACATCCAGAAGGCAGGGCTTGAGGACCGCATCGAGATACTCCTGGGGGACGCAAAGCGGGTGATTCCGACGCTGAAGGGCGAACTCGATCTGGTCTTCATCGACGCAGAAAAGAGCGAGTACCTCACGTACCTGAAGGGCTGCGAGAGGCTCCTCCACAAAGGCAGCATCGTGGTGGCCGACAACGTCAAGGCCTTCGCTGAGAAGGTAGCCGACTACCTCGACTATGTGAGGAACTCGGGGAGTTACACAAGCACCTACAGGGAGAGTTCCCTGGACATTGGAACTTCCGTCACCGACGCCGTGGAAATCAGCGTAAAGAAGTAGCAAGGCTATTATCGAAGGAAGCAGGTCGAACGAATATGGACACATTCGAGAGCATTTCCACAAAGCTGGAGACCAGGGAGTATGCGGTCAAGCGCGTCCCATCAGACGTCAAGAAGAAGGTACTCGAGGCGGGAAGGCTGACTGCCAGCGGAATCAACTCCCAGCACTGGAGGTTCGTCGTGGTTGAGGAACATGGCCGGCTAAAGAAGCTTGCCGAGGACAGCACAACCGGGCAGTGGGTCGCGTCAGCGGACTTCGCCGTCTTGGTTCTCACCGATCCAAAGTATGGCTTTCACTCCTTCGACGCAGGGCGGGTGGTCCAAGACATGCAGCTCGCGGCTTGGAACTACGGGGTCAGCTCCCGCGTCTACACCGGGTTCAAGAAAGAGCCGATGGCGACGGACTTCGGGCTTCCCGCCGACCTGAACCTGACCGTGGTCGTGGGGTTCGGCTATCCAGCGAAGAAGGTCGTGGGCAAGAAGAACCGGCTTCCACTGGATAAGATTGCATTCTCAGACAGGTACGGGCAGAAGCTGGCTCTGTAGGGAAGCGGCGTCGGACCGCGATTACGACCTGAATCCTGCCACAAGAGCTCTCCATTCCATCCTTCCGTCGAACGGCATGTAGAGGCGCACTCTGTCCACCGAGTCGCGGTACCTGCGCCTAAGCTTACCGCCAGCGTCCTTCCAGCTACCCTCGACGACGAACTCCGAGAGGATGTCATCTGTGATTTCAGCCTCCATCTGCTTCCACTCCCCCTTTACCGAGAGCGCGTGCAGCCTGTCGCATACGTCCCCCCAGCCGTGGAGCTCCATCACCTTTCTGTAGGACCTCGTCGAGGCATAGAAAGCGATCTGTGTTCTGTAGAAGCTCTTCACAGCCCTCACCTCTGCCTCCGTCGCTCCAATGGCAGCGAAGACAGACGCTGCAACAGCCACCGCTTCCCTCCTACGCTTGGCCTTCGTCAGTCCCTTTGAGAGAGCAGGGAAAATCACCTCATCCAGATATCTCGGCGTATGAAGCGGGTGTACGTGAAGGCCATCACCCACCTCGCCCGCTACCCTGCACATGCCCTCGTTGACTGCGGCTATGTAGATCGGAATCCGAGGGTTATCGATTGGACCCGGGCTGAAGAACGGGGTCATCAAGTCCAGCTTGTAGAAACGGCCCTGGAAGTCGAGTTTGGAACCCGTTTGCCAGCATTCCCAGACCGCACGGAGAGCCATCACGACCTCCCGCATCTTGGCCGCAGGGCTCTCCCACTTCATGCCGAACCTCCTCTCGATGTGCCCCTTGACCTGGCTGCCGAGTCCAAGAATCAACCTCCCCGAAGAGAGGGCCTGGAGGTCCCACGAGGCATATGCCAATGTAGTTGGGCTCCTTGTGAACGCCAGTGCGATGGATGTGCCAATCATCGACCTCTTGGTGTTCACCGCCGCCAGGGAGAGCTGCACGAACGGGTCGTGCCTCGTCTCGTTGAACCAGACGCAATCGAACCCGAACTCCTCTGCTTTCCTCGAAAGTGCAGGGACATCGGCGGGAGCCATGGCGAACAGCTCCGCGTCTATCTTCAAGCTGGCCAAGGTCAAGCCGAACAACTCTTAAACCCGAAGCGCCCTGCAGACTGCCACAGCCATGTCGCTCGAAGGGAGGAAGGTCGCAATCCTCGTGGAGAACCTGTATGAAGACCTCGAGTTCTGGTATCCCTACTACAGGCTGAAAGAGGCCGGGGCCGACGTGACCGTCGTCGGCACTGGCTCCGCTGACCTGTACAAGGGCAAGCACGGCCTTGACGCGAAGCCCCAGACAACGGCGGACAAGGTGTCGGCCAAGGACTTCGACGCGGTCGTGATCCCTGGAGGCTATGCACCAGACTATATGCGCAGGTACCCGTCCGTCATCGGCTTCGTGAAGGAGATGAACGCAGCTGGGAAACCCGTTGCTGCGATCTGTCACGCCGGCTGGGTGCTCGTCTCCGCAGGCGTTGCCAAGGGCAGGACGATGACATGCTTCAGCTCGATCAAGGAGGACGTCATCAACGCAGGCGGCAACTACGTCGACAAGCCAGTAGTACGGGACGGGAATCTCATCACTTCGCGTTTCCCGGCCGACCTGCCAGCGTTCTGCAAGGAGATCATCTCCGCCCTCGAGCGCACCAAGCTAGCCCCAGTAAGGGCGAGATAAGCCGCGCCAGCTTAATACCGCCAAGAACCGAAGGCCCACCCCAGCCTCCACTTCATGTCCTATCTGCCCACGGTCTTCGGACTCGTCACGGCCCTCTGCTGGGGAACCGCCGACTACCTGTCGAGGAGCCAATCCGAGAAGTTCGGCCACTACGCCACGACAGTCTACATGCACATCGCGACCCTGCTCGTGGTGTTGGTCCTTCTGCCAGTCTTGGCTCCTCCTCTCGCAATCACAGCACTGCCCGCTGGAATGCTTGTGGCAGCAGGCGTGCTCAACTTCCTCGCGTTCATCCTCCTATACCGGGCCTTCCACAAGGGCGTAGTTTCCGTGGTCGCCCCCGTGGCCTACTCGTACCCTGCTGTGACCACCGTCGTTTCTGTCATCCTCCTCGGGGTCGTGCTTGCCGTCACCCGCGCTATCGCAATCGCTGCGATCATCTTCGGGGTGGTCCTGCTCTCGATGCGGTTCTCTGAGATCAGGAGCTATGCCAAGGGCGACGGCCTGCCGAAGCTCACGGCGGGCGTAGGTTCGGCGATCGCGTCAGCGGTCTCGTTCGGATTGGTCTACGTTGTAATCGGCTACGTAACGCCTGCTGTCGGTTACTTCCTACCTGTCCTCTTCCTCAGGGGAGTGGGCACGGCTGTGGGCCTTGCCCTTGCTCCGGCCTTCGGAGCCAAACTCAAACTGACAAGGGTGAGTTTTTCGCGTACCATTGTGGTGATGGGCATACTGGAGTCGGTGGGAATCCTGACATTCAACTTCGGTGTCTCTCTCGGTGCCGACTCCCTCCCGATCGTCGCGGCCCTCTCCGGCATGGGAGGAGCCTTCGCCGCAACGTACGCGATGGTCTTCCTCAAAGAACGCTTGGAGGCGAATCAACTCCTGGGCGCGTTCTGTTCTTTCGCTGGAGTGTTCGCGCTCCTATATCTCGTGAGATGAGTGAAGTGGACTATTTCACAGCCGTGCAGCAAGGTAGGGCTCGCGTCAAGGCCGCTCTGGAGCTTCTTCAGGAGGAGGCAGGCCCGTCGTACCCAGTTCTCTTCCTCAAGATGGGGAAACAGACATGGACTCCGGTGGGAGATGAGGAACTCTGCGCTGTCGTCAGCGGCAAGGAAGGGACCGCAGCGGTCGTGATATGCGATGCGGACGGCAACGCGAAGGCGATGTCCTCATGGGTCCAGGCAGGGGATGCGGACCGGATTGCACGCGCGATGGAAGCAAAAGGGGTTGTAAGATACGCAGGCGAGGTCAAGCTCCCGGTGTGACGCGTTCCGAGCCGTGTTCGGATAACCCGTCTGGACTTCCATTGACACGGAGAAATCATTTCAGACCGAAATTCGCTACAGGCTTGGTATGATGCCAGAGGCCGAAGATCCTGTGGTCATAGTGGAGTATGACCCCTCCTGGCCCAGAATGTTCGAGGAGGAGAAGGCCAGAATCATCACAGCGGCTGGGAAATGGATAATGACGATAGAGCACATCGGAAGCACCGCAGTGCCAGGCCTGGGTGGCAAGCCGATAATCGACCTCTTGGCAGGCGTACGGGTGCTTGCCCTAGCGGCATCATGCGTTCCCAGGTTGGGATCAATCGGGTACCTGTATCACCCAGAGAAGGAGGGCACCTTGCCCGAACGAGGGTACTTCGACAAGCCTTCCTACCACCTCCACATGGTGGAGGAATCATCTGATTTCTGGAGTCGCCATATTGCGTTCAGGGATCACCTGAGAAGACACCCCGAAACGGCGATGCGATACCTAGACCTGAAGAGGGCGATGGCCCAGAAGTATCGCGTGGACCGGGAAGGTTACACAGCGGCGAAGACTCACTTCATCGTCTCGACGTTGAAAAAGGCGGGGTACGTTTCGAAGGTCTGACGCACACACGGGCGCGAGTTTATTAACCAGAATGCCGTATAATCAATTCGCACCAACTCGGCACGGTTCGCGGCTCCGAAGATCTTGAAAGAGTTCTACGTGGCTCGGCCCGTCTCCGTTGGACGAAAAAAACAAGAGTGAAATGCTTGGCAAGATGCTCCGTCTGCAAGGGACACGCGGTGGCGAAGTGCGCGGACTGCGGGTCTGTGGTCTGCATGTCCCACAGCACCACGATTTTCGATGAATCGACCAGGCTGATGAAGGCTTACTGCGGCAACTGCACAGCTAAACGGATGCCAGTCTGGGTCGCACGAAGAAGGTAGGATTTCAGGCGACTGTGAAGTAGAGCCTCCTGTTGCTCTTGCCCTTGTTCTCACTCCGCAGCCCCACGACGCGACCTATCTCCCTCGTGTTCTTCACGTGAACTCCTCCGTCGGCCTGAGTGTCCACGTCCCCGATTTGGACGATCCTGAGGACTTCCACTGACGGCGGTGCGGCATTCGCCAGCTTCACCAGCCCTGGAACACGCATCGCCTCCTCACGGTTCATGAAGAAGCTCTTCACGTCGACGCTTCTGCCGACTGCTTCGTTCACGCGGTCGATGAAGCCTGACATCTTCTCCTTGTCAAACTGCTCGAGGCCGAAGTCCACGCGTGACTCGTCCGGGCTAATCTGATTACCCGTGATCAGGGCTCCTGTCTCTCCGTGGACCACGGCACTCAGGATGTGAGCGGCAGTGTGCATCCTCATTATCCTGAATCTCCGCTCCCAGTCAAGAACCCCGCGCACCTTCTGTCCCACACCCAATTCCGGCTGTCCCTGAACGACGTGAAAGATCTCGTCCCCTTCCTTTACGACCTCAGCGAGCGCCTGTCCATTGATTTTGCCCAAGTCGGAGACAAGGCCCCCTCCTCTGGGGTTGAACGCCGTCCGGTCCAATGCTACTTTGTTTCCTTCGACCGAAACCACGTCGGCGTCGAACTCCCTGACATAGGCGTCCTGCCAGAAGATCTTCTCAGTCAATCGGCCGTCAGGGTTCGCACGAACCTATAACACTGTCTCGGTTCAGTAGCTTGTGATCTTCGCTTGCGTGAGCTCCCTGGAGATGAGGACGCTTTCGCCCATCCATTTCGACCTGGGTATTCTGAACTTTGTTAGAGCCGAGTTCACTGCGCTTCCAAACGTTTCGTGCTTCTCGTGCTCCTGCTTCATCAGCGCCCTGATGCTCTCCCGAACGTTCCATACGCCCAGGGGCATGATGTAGCCGGGGTATGTCTCCCTGAGGACTATCGCGGCAGCCTGCCTTCGTTCGCCGTCGAGGGCCTCAGTGACAGCGAGCCTCGTGGAGTAGTAGCACCCGCCTACCTTGGCGTAGGTCGTCCTCCCGAAGTACTCCTCGTAGTCGCCGATCATGTAAGGCGAGCTGCTGAACTGGTTCCACGTTGTGTTGGGGAACCACGCCTCGATCCATTCGAACCTCCACGGCTCAGGAAGCAGGATTGCCACGTACTGGTTGTCGTAGACCGCGAAACTGTACACCCGGTACTCGTCTATCGTCGGATGGTGCTTGACCCTCTCGATCAAGCCGAGGCTGAGCGAGCTGTCTACTGCAGCGATGCTCCACCTCGTCGGAACTATCCGCCTGCGCTCTCCCTCCCCGAACATTCCCAGGCTGAACGCCCTCTGAATCCTGGTCACGAGGACTCCCTTCGAATAGAGTTCACCCATGGCGCCCGAGGCTTTCAGGTTCCTGTCATAGTATGCCTTCTCTATCCGCCTGTCTGCCTTGGCGTTCCCCAGCTTGAACCTGTCCAGGGGCGCCGAGGGTCCGTAGGGCTGAGTGTCCTCGCTCAATGTCAGGATCCTGCGCGGGGCCTTCGTCAGCCTCAGCTCCGCATCGACCGGCCCGCCAGCCATTGCCAGCTCATGCAACGATGCGAGGAATCTGTTTGGGTCCTTTGCGTCAATCACGTTTGCCTTCCTGTTCCCGCGGACCAGCGAGTACCGATAGTCGACGATCTGCTCGATGGGCTTGCCGAGCCACCGCTCCGGCGTGTCGAGTATTGAGGTGTCCCCGTACTGCGCAGGAACCATCGGACCGATGGAGACCTTCGGATAGCCGAGCCTCCCGACAAAGACCCCAGGCGGCGATGAACCCTCGATGTTCGGCGTGGAAACCCGGCCGCCGACCTTCGCCATTGACTGGGCCTTCACCACAATCGGGCATCGGGGCTTACCGCAGAGTAGCTTCGCTCCGCGACACGCAAGGCACATCCAAGTTGGGGGTGCCTCTATCACCTCGATGGACCTTGCGACCTCCTCCTCGAGACCTGTGACGCTTGCCGGAAGCACGCTAGAAAGCCAAGCTATTCTCTTGGGCAGTTCGAATCTCCATTCGAATCCTCTTTGACGCTCTTAAGTTACGTGGGTACAAATCAACTCGGAAGGGACGCCTGACCGAAACTGAATCAGGTGGCCCAACACAATTGATTTGGAGATTGACAAGTGGTGCGACGCCCTTGGAGGTTATCTGACAACCGCGCCCGACATGCCTTCGGATTCCAGCCAGATTCCAGTCGCGGGCGAAACCGAAGTTTTTGGACGGTCAGAGTCGAATAAGAAAGAGGAGCTGGCCTCCCTGACAGTCCCTGTGCCATAATGAAGACGCGTGTCGGCGCGTAGTCCTCCTTTTCCATGAAGTGCTCGGGCGGAAACCCGCGTTAAATGGTCG
>JAJTZC010000020.1:0-21649 GCA_032906705.1 Nitrososphaerales archaeon | reverse complement strand
ACACCCATGCGTAGAGGCTCAGGCCGCCGAGGTCGGAGATGATGGTCGGACCGGCTGTGGCTACGATTGTTACGTCCATGAATCCGAGCAACAATCCCGCGAGCAGTCCCCCCAAGATCAGGCCCACGGTTCTTCCGGGCAATCTTTGAGTGGCTCCGGCCCCTTGCTGTTGGGGAACGGGCCCGGACATCCCCGTCGGTTGAGCTGCCTCCCCCTGCGTGCTCTGGCGACCCGGCTTTTCCGCAATCATGTTTCTGGGCGGGCTTGAGAACCCTGGCTAAATATTCACCGGTTCGAAGTGGCCCTGACGGGGCCTTGTCCATCCTGATTCAGCCCCGAGCCCCTGTCGCGCGTAAGTTCGAATATCCTGCTCCTCAGCTGGCGCATACCTTCGCCCTATGTCGCCGAGGTCATCACCGAGGAGAATCCCTCGAAAAGACGATCCGATGCCATCGCACTGATCCGGTCGGGTATCAGGTGGTGTAGCTGCAAACGAACGGCTCCTCCAACTTCTGCCGCTCCTTCCTCTGGACACTCCTGTTCGACTCGGCCACTCTTGGCGGCTCGCTATCATCGTTGGGTCCTTGTCGCCCCTCGCCAGAACATCCTAATCGTCAACCTGCTTAAGACTGGAGTGCCGTCGGCATATCCATGCCCAAATCCCACCGATCTCCCCTGAGACTCCCGGGGACGCCGTCGCCAACCTAGCTCAAAGGAAAGGCTTCACGCAAGTAATCGATGGACCCCTCGAAGGTCTCCTTCGAAACTGGAATCATGTAGCTTCCCTCCTCGGTCGTGTGCATCTTTCCCAACTCCGAGGGAAGGCTCATCCTGACCGATGATGAAGCAGTCTTCTTGTCGGCGATGGCGAAGCTGAAGAGGGTCCTCTTGTTCAAGACGGGTAGCTTTGTGATGAAGCGCCTGGAAAGCCTTCTGAGGAGCTCGGAGAGTTTCTCGAATTCGTTCTTCTGCATGATTCCCAGGCGAAGCGCGACCCAACTCTCCGCCATCATGCCGAGAATGACGCAAGTTCCGTGGCTCAGCCGATAATTCGAAGAACTTTCTATCGCGTGGCCAACGGTATGCCCGTAGTTCAAGACCGCCCTCAGATTGGTTTCCTTCTCGTCTTTCGAGACGACTCTGGCTTTGATCTTGCATGCGTCGACGATGAGGTCGGTTGTGATTTTCGAGTCGGACTCGGCCAGCGCCGAGAGCCGGTCGAGCATTTTTCGGTCTGCGATGACGGCGCATTTGATGATCTCGGCTAGACCGTCTAGCATCTCCCGACGCGGGAGCGTTCTCAGGGCAAGAGGGTCGGTAAGAACGCCCCTTGGCTGGTGAAACGTGCCGAGTTGGTTCTTCCCCCAGGGAGTGTCGATGCCGGTCTTTCCACCGATGCTGCTGTCCACCTGAGCCAGTAGGGTCGTTGGGAGCTGGATGTAATCGATTCCCCTTTTGTAGATAGAAGCGACGAAACCCGTCAGGTCCCCGACTACGCCGCCACCTAGGGCAAGGAGCATGCTCCTTCTATCAGCGCCGAGTTTGCTCAACTTGGATGCGACGAGCCCAGCGGTCTCCAGGTTCTTGCTCGCCTCCCCCGCCGGGAAGGTCACCAGCCCCACCCTTCGCTTGGATTCGGACAGGCCAATCCGCAACTTCTCTCCATAGAGCTTGTACACCTTCGAATCCGTCACGATGAAGTATGAGCTCGCATCCAGTAGGGGAAACTTCCCCCCCGCCAAATCGTCGAGAATCCCGTCGCGAATCAGAACCTCGTAGCCGCGCCCGGCTTCGGGGGGGAAGGCGACCCTAACTCTGACCGTTCGCATCGGGCAGGTCACTCGAAAACGGGGTTTCGCCTTCGCTAATCGCCTTGTGCAGAAGATTGCACGTCCGGATCAGACTCGGGAGCTTCTTCGGGTCGTACGCCTGGGCGCCGTCGCTCAGCGCCTCCTGGGGCCTGTCGTGGACCTCTATCATGAGGCCGTGGGCGCCGGCTGCGATTGAAGCCCTGCTCATCGGCGCGACAAGGTCCCTCCTCCCCGTCCCGTGGCTCGGGTCCGCTATCACGGGGAAGGGCGTCTCCCTCCTCAGGACGGGGACGGCGTTGAGGTCGAGAGTGAACCTCGTCGCAGGCTTGAAGCTGCCGCCGAGCGGCGTTATCCCCCGCTCGCAGAGGAGGATGTTCCTGTTGCGGTTCGCCACTATCCTTTCCGCGAAGCTCAGGTACTCGTCGACCTGCGCGGCGAAGCTGCGCTTGAAGAGAATCGGCTTGCCCGTCCTCGCCGTCGCTTCGATGAGGTCCTGGTTGAACATGTTCCTCGCGCCAATCTGGATGATGTCGGCGTACCTCGCCACCTTCGCGACGTCGGCTTCGCTCCGCACTTCCGTGACCGTCGGAAGGCCCAGGTCCTTGCCCGCCGCGTGGAGGTGCTTGAGGCCTTCGACCCCCAGCCCCTGGAACGAATGAACGGACGTCCTTGGTTTGTAGGCTCCACCCCGCAGGATGTGAGCGCCCGCTTCCTTCACCTGCTTTCCGATGCGGTAGAGCTGCTCGTAGCTTTCTATGGAACACGGGCCGCAAATGTAGACGGGCGGGTTGCCGCCGCCGATGGAGAGACTGCCCACCTTCACGACGACATCCTTCTTGATGTAGCTGCGGCTCACAAGCCGGTACGGCACCTGGATTCTTATCGCGTCGTAGACGCCGAGCATCATTCTTATCTGGTCGAAATCCAGTTTCTTCTCGTCCCCAATCACTCCGATGACGGTCTGGAACTCCCCAGAAGAGACGTCAGCCCCGAGCCCCGAAGACTTGATCTTGTGAATAACTGCGTCCAACTGCTCTTTGGTCGCGCCCGGCTTCATCGCTATGCTCAAAGGCCCAACCTCAGTTCAGCTGATCGAAACCTTTCGCTCCTTCGGGGGAACGACGATGCAACAGGTGAGAGTCGTGCCGCTAGTTTCTCTTCGATATGGTCAGTCCTAGGAATTAGCGTTCTTACTGTGGTTCGACGGCCAAGCCCGCAGAGGGCCGTAGATATCGGCTGGACATCACTGCTGACCGAAATCTGCTCTCCAATCCCCCTTTTTAAACGAGGTGATGAATGCGCATAACTGGACGCGCTTACGCGTGACTTCTGGCGGCACAAATCGACGGGGCCGTTGATGCAATCCGGGTGGCGGCGTGAAAGCCTAAATATCGTCAGAGGGAGTTCCGATGCGAGCCAGTTTGGAGCTGACACCCCGAGGCGGTTCAGTTTATCGCCGGCACGCCCACTGGCCAGTCTAGAAAGTCGTCTCACCGGCTCGCAAGCATCTGCACCTCAATTTCAGGTCGGACGTGCTCCGAACTTGCGGCAAAGGCGCGTGATGCCTTCGGCGAAGGAACAGACCTTGTGGAGTTCAGGATCGACGCGTTGCGCTCGCCCACCTTCGAGGAGATTGAGGCGAACCTGTCGGAGTTCAGCGAACGTTCCGTGTTGACCGTTCGCCCCGCAGTCGAGGGAGGCGGATTCAGGGGCAAGGAGTCGGAGAGGCTAGCCCTCATCCGCGCGCTTGCGGAGCTAAAGCCGGCCCTCTTCGACGTCGAGCTGCGAACCCTCGAAGCAAACCCCGACCTTGCGGCCGAAAGGCTGGGTCGGACCAAGATTGTATCATGGCACGACCTAGTCAAGACTCCAGGCAGGGCCAGACTCTACTCGATCATGCGACGGGCCGCAGCCTTCGGTACCCCGAAGGTGGTTACTACCGCGAAAGCAGCTAAAGACAACCTCGCAATCCTCTCTTTGTACGACGGATCCGGTTCGCCCCCCATCGCCTTTTGTATGGGGGACCGTGGGATTTTCTCGCGCGTGATGGCCATGGAAAGAGGCAGTCCCATCACCTACGCTTCGCTTCCCGGCGAGCCGACAGCGCCCGGGCAATTCACACTCAGCCACGCTCTAGCAATCCGGAGGCGTTTGGAGAGTGCCTGACCGCTACCTCCTCTTGGGCGAGAGCGTTTCGAACTCGCCGACCCCTCGGATGATGAATGCTGCCTTCGAAGCTTTGGGCTTGGATGCCACCTATCAGGCTTCAAACGTGAAAGCCGCGGAATTGCGTTCCGCCTTCGCGAAGATCGGAGACGCACAGACGAGCGGATTCAACGTCACGATTCCCCACAAGACCTCGATAGCGCAGTATCTGAGCTCGCTAGACGAGGTTTCCTCGAGGATAGGAGCCGTGAACACGGTCAGAAGGGAACGAGGGTCGTACAGGGGCTACAACACCGACGTCGACGGGATAGTGGGGCCGCTGAAGTCGAGTGGGCTCTCCAGGCCAAAGCGGGCCTTCGTCCTCGGAACCGGAGGAGCGGCACGAGCCTTCTGCGAGGCGATGCATGAGCTGGGATGCAGCGAGTTGGTTGCCTTTTCCAGAAGACCGGAGAGGGCTGCTGGATTCCTTTCGTCCATGAAGACCGCGTTCCCTGAAATCAAGATCCAAGTCTCTTCCATGGAAAGCCTGCCCTCTGATGGACCAGAGCTTCTCTTCAACGCGTCTCCTGCTGGCGCCAACGGGATACCTCTCCCCAAACAAATGAACCGAGTCCTTGAACGCAGACCGACTGTCTTTGACGCGGTCTACTTCCCGGTCAAGACGGGCCTGATCACGATGGCGGAGAAGCTGCGTTGCCCCACCATCTACGGGCATGAGATGCTGCTCTCTCAAGCTGTCAAGGCTCTCCAAGTCTGGACTGGCCGTGCCCCTCCGGTCCGAGTCATGAAGACTAGCCTGCTTGAATCTCTCGAGGTGCCTGCTGATTGATGGGAACGGCGAAGGCGATGGGAGCCATCAGCGTCGTCAATGCGATTGCTTGCGGCAAGGGAGCGACGGTATCGGTGAAACTCCCAACCACAGCGAAGGTTGAATTGAAAGAAGGACGGGGCAGTTGGCGCGTGTCACTCGATGGCAAGAAATCGACCTCAGGTCTTGCTTTGCAGACCGTCAGGCGGGCCATCAAGAAGATCGGGAGGGACCCGGACAGATACTCGGGCTCGATTCAGACGACGACATCGACCCCAATCGGCGTCGGGCTCAAGACCTCGTCATCCTCCTCGGTGGCGATTGCACTCGCAACCTTCTCTGCCTTCGGTATGACCTCCTACAAGCCACGCGACATCCTTGAGTGCAGTGTCTCAGCCTCCCTGGCAGCGGGCGTCAGCGTGACCGGTGCCCTTGACGATGCGGCTTCGTCCTTGTTGGGGGGAGCGAACTTCGCAGACAACTCACGAAGGAGAATCCTTTCGTCGGCCCAGCTGGGACGCCCGTTGAAAGTCGTCATCAAGGTGCCCAAGTCCGAGAGCAGAAGGGCTTCGGTCAGCGTGGGCGCCGTCAGGAAGTTCTCGAAAGTTGCGGAATCGATCTTCAGGATGGGGAAGGACGGGAACATCTGGAAGGCAATGACGCTCAACGGACTCCTCTACTGCTCGATCTATGGCTACCCGTCGTCTGACGCACTGCAGGCTCTCGAAGCCGGAGCTGTCGGTGCCGGCCTCTCAGGGACCGGGCCTGCTGTCGCCGCAGTCTTCGACGGGCAAGGGGACGTCGAGAGGCTAGCCAAGCTTTGGGAGGAGGGAGGCGCGAGGGTGATCAGGACTAGGACCAGCGACGGAGGCGCGACGATTGGCCGCTAAGGTCGGGCTGGTCGCCGACGGGAAGCTCAGCGGCAAGGTAGAGGTCCCGCCCAGCAAGAGTTACACCCACAGGGCGGTCGTAATGGCAAGCCTTTCCGCTGGAAGGAGCAAGATACACAGACCGCTCGTCTCGAGGGATACCCTAGCCACCTGCGCAGCCTGCAAGGCGATGGGTGCCAGACTTGAAGAATCGGGCTCCGACCTGAACGTCGATGGTTCAGAGCCCAGGGCTGCGGGGGACGTGGTCAACGTCGAGAACTCGGGGACGACTCTCAGGTTCATGACCTCGGTCTTCTCTTTGCCCGAGCGCGGCTACACCGTGCTCACAGGCGACGCGAGCATCAGGCGGAGGCCAATGCAGGGGCTCCTGGACGCCCTCTCCGGGCTGGGGGCGAAGGCCCACTCATCGACCGGCAACGGATACGCTCCCATAATCGTCGGCGAGGGCGGGATGGGCGGCGGAGACACCGAGATGCGCGGGGACGTGTCGTCGCAATTCGTTTCATCGATACTCATCTCGGCGCCTCTCGCGAGAGGGGATTCCCTGCTTCGCGTCGTCGACGCCGTCTCCCGGCCTTACATAGAGGCGACGCTCCGCCTGTCGGCGTTGCATGGCATCGAAGTCGAGCGGGAGGGGCTCTCCAGCTTCAGGATTCGGGGGCGGCAGCAATACAAGCCACGCGAGTTTTCGGTGCCGGCGGATTTCAGCTCAGCCTCGTTTGTCATGGCCGCTGCTGCCCTGGTCGGCGGGAAGGTCGAGCTTTCGGGACTTGACGCTTCGCTCCCGCAGGGAGACTCGGCGATGATAGGCATACTGGGTCGTATGGGCGTCAAGGTCGACAAGCGCAGCGACTCGGTCATCGTTCAGGCCGACGGCGACCGGCTCGAAGGCGGAAGCTTCGACCTGTCTGACACCCCCGACCTGCTCCCTGTTCTCTCGGCCCTCGCTTTGAAGTGCGACGGACAGGTGGAAATACGCGGGGTGGCCCACGCGAGGTTCAAGGAGACTGACAGGGTCAAGGTGGCGGTGGAGGGGTTGCAGAGGATGGGGGTCAAAGTCGAGGAGAGGCAAGACGGGATGAAGATTATGAAGCCTGAGCGGCTCGCCCGCGCGGTGTTGGACGCCCACGACGACCACAGGATGTTCATGGCTTTCGCCCTCGCGTCGTTGCTCGCGCCGAAAGAGGTACGAGTCGTCGGCGAGGAGAGCCTCGACGTGTCTTACCCGGCCTTCCTCGAGGACATGGAACGACTGGGAGTCAGAGTGGTGAGAGAATGAGCGGCAACATCATCGGGGAGCGGTTCCAACTCCTCACCTTCGGAGAGAGCCACGGCAAGTGTGTTGGCGCAGTGATTGACGGCTGCCCCGCGGGCCTCCCCCTCGGGGAGCAGGACATCCAGCCGGAACTGGACCTCAGGAAGCCAGGCCAGTCGATTGTGACCACCCAGAGGAAGGAAGAGGACAAGGTGGAAATCATGTCTGGGGTCTTCAACGGGCACACGACGGGAGCGCCCATAATGATGATGATCATGAATGCGGACAAGGATTCGAAATCTTACGAGGTCATCAACACCACCCCCCGCCCGGGCCACGCGGACCTAGTTGCGAAGCTCAAGTACGGGGGATTCAACGACTACAGGGGAGGAGGAAGGTTCTCCGGGAGGATAACGGCCTCCTTCGTCATGGCGGGAGCGGTCGCAAAGAAGCTCCTCCGCAGTACGCTCGGGGTGGAAATCGTGGCCTACTCGCTGGAGATAGGAGGGGTGAGGGCCAGCGGTTTCACCTTGGAGGAAGCTGCGAAGAACAGGTACACCAACGAGGCAAGAGCTCCCACTCCCAAGGCGGCGGAGGAGATGAAGAAGAAAATCGTGGAGCTCAGGGGGAAGGGGGACAGCCTGGGAGGCATCGTGGAATGTGTTGCGGTCAACGTCCCAGTCGGGCTCGGCGAGCCAGTCATAGGCTCCCTGGACTCGGACCTGGCGAGATTCGCCCTCTCAATCCCAGCGGCCAAGGGAGTCGAGTTCGGCTCAGGGTTCGGATCGACGAGAACCACTGGGCTTCAAAACAACGACGAGTATTACTACAAGGGGGAGAAGATACTTACAAGGACGAACAATGCCGGAGGAATCCTCGGGGGCCTCTCAAACGGCATGCCGATAGTCTACAGAGTGGCCTTCAAGCCTGCATCATCAATTGCCTCGAAGCAGAGGACGGTTGACTTGGAATCGGGGAAGGAGGTGGACTTGGTCGTCCCCGGAAGACACGACCCGACTGTGGTCCCGAGGGCTGTGCCTGTTGTAGAGAACGTTACAGCGCTTGTGCTCGCCGACTACGCCCTAAGGGCGGGGAAGATACCGCCGGTGCTGGGAGGGAGCGCGTGAACCATTGAAGAGCGAGCCGGCGTTGGACGAGCTGAGGGCGCAGATAGCAAAGGTCACGATGCAGATTATCGAACTCGCGGGCAAGAGGAACCGGCTTGCGGGTGAGGTCGGCCGAGTCAAGATTCAGTATTCTCTCCCGGTCCAAAATGAGGCCATAGAAGACGCCCTGACTAGGGATGTGATCGCGGAATGCGACAAGAATGGGTTGGACAGGAGAGCGGGCCTCAAGATCCTGAGCGTTCTTCTCTCGGAATCAAAGAAGGCCCAGGGGCTTCCCAACAGACCCCCGCCTGCGCCCATCTTCGCCAAAGCTCTGGCGCTGCAACAGAAAGGGGTGAAGCTGGTAAGGCTGGATGTGGGGGAGCCTGACTTCCCGCCCCCGAGGGCAGTCCTCAAGGGGTGCTCGGATGCCTTGTTCGGTTTCAAGACGCACTACACAGAGTCGCGAGGGATACCTGAGCTGCGTGAGGCCCTTCGAAGGTACCTGGCGAGGAAGTTCGGCTTCGACGCCAAGGATTCCGAGGTTACGATCACGCCAAGCGGCAGGTTCGCTGTCTACGCCGCCCTGGCCGGCGTCGTCGGCGAGGGGGAGAGCGTCGTCGTAATCGACCCGAACTGGCCGGCCTACAAGGACGCGTTGTGGCAACTCGGGGCCAAGCCTCTTGTCGTGAACGCTCGGCTTGAGAACCAATGGACCCCCTCGATCAAAGAAATCGAGGAGGCTATCCGACCGCACACCAAGGCGGTGATTCTTAGCTTTCCCAACAACCCCACTGGGAGCATAGTATCGTCCCAGTTGTTCAGGGAGATTGTCGAGCTGGCCGATGAGCGCGGTCTGACTGTGATCAGTGATGAGATATACAACGAATACTCCTTCAAGCCCTGCCCGAGCATACTGAAGACGACACCAAAGAAGTTCGTCCTGACGTCGTCCTTCTCCAAGACGTGGGCGATGACTGGGTTCAGGATCGGCTACGCCGTTTCTGCCCCGACGCCAACCGCGAACATCTCGAAGCTGGTCTCACTGATGGTCACGTCAGTCCCCGAATTCATCCAGTGGGGGGCGATCGAAGCTCTGGGCGCCGACGCGGATGTCAAGAGCAACGTGGCTGAGATGAAGGACAGGATCGAGATAGCCAGCCGGGAGCTTGACAGAATCGGAGCTCTCGAGTACTTCAAGCCTGACGGCGCCATGTACGTCTTCCCAAGAATCGGGAAGCCGCCGGAGTCCGGGGACTCGTTCTCAGAGAAGCTGCTGGAGAGAGGAGTCAGCGTCGCGCCAGGAAGTGTCTTCGGCGACTACAGGGATTTCATCAGAATCTCTCTTGGCCAGCCAAGAGAGCAGATAGTCGAAGGCATCAGGCGGATGGGCGAACTCCTCGCTTGAAGGTCGCCGTCCTAGGTTGCTCGGGCGCGATGGGTTCCTTCTTCACAAAGTACTTCCTCGAAGGAGGCCACATGGTCGCGGGCTCTGATAGGGGAAGGGTCGGAGGACATCTCGGCGGATTCAAGTCTGCAAATTCCAATCCCGAAGCCGTACGCGGCGCAGACGTCGTACTTGTCGCTGTGCCCATCAGGGAGACAGCGAAGGTCATCCGCGAGGTGTCGCCCTTCATCAAGGAGGGTTCCACGCTAATAGAGATCACCTCTGTAAAGGGGATGGGACTCGCCGAGCTGAAGAGGATCCTGGCCGCGAGGAAGGTGGCCCTCCTATCCCTCCACCCACTGTTCGGTCCAAACGCTCGGTCGAAGAGCCTCAAGATCTGCGTGATTGGAAACAAGCGCGACCTGTCGGCCACACGCCGGCTCTTCCCTGAAGCAAAGCTGATCCAGCTCAGCGCAAGGGCGCATGATAGGCTGATGGCGTATACGCTTTCGTTGGTCCATATCGTAAACTTGGCTTTCGTCTCCGTCTTAGCCAAGGGGATTGGGGTGGAGGAGTTCGAGAGAACAGCCACGCCGACGGGGTCGGGACAGCTGAACCTGAGCCAAGCGGTACTGTCTCAGAATCCTTCCCTCTTTTCCCATATCCAGGTCGAGAACCCCTTCGTGGCGGACGTCCTCTCCTTCCTCATCGCGGAGCTCGAAGGCGTGAAGAGAATGATAGGCAGGAACGATGCTGCTGGCTTGGAAAAGCGATTCATCGCCGTCGCTGGGGAATTCGAGAGAGTCGAACTGGACAAGGCCCTCCGGCGAGTCTACTTGGCGTCCAACTCCTGACCGACCAGTTTCGCGGTATCCGCCGTCCCCGCAGTACGCTCGAATATACTGGTTCTCAGCCGGCTGAAGACCGAAGTTTCGTCGGCCCAAATCCGACCCACGCCACTGCTAACAATTGTTTCGTTGATCTGAAACCGAAGTCATTCCGCGGCACGGGTGTACTAGCAAACATCGGCAATGGTACCGTCCCCAACCGGAATCCTATTCAGGTTCGAATTCTACCCGGCACGCCGAAAAGCCAAGCTGAACAACTTGCCTGAGGATGACGCAGACAGCAGAATCCGAGGCTGGGCTCGAAGTCCGAACCGCAAACGAGGGAAAAGGAGAAAAGAAAAGCTTCTACGGGACAGATGGTAGTGGTGCCTTGAGCGAAGAACAGTTCCGCGAGTGGGTCAACCGGAGGTCGCACCTGCCCCTGGCGGTCAGGGGACACACCTTCGTGCTGAAAGGCGACAACGTCATCGCGGTCGACGGGGGGAAGTTCGTCTACGAGGAGGCATTGGACCTGGTGAAGCTGCTCAACTCGAGGAGCCCGTTCGCGCAGCTGAATGCGAGCATCATGATTTCGGAGCGGAACGGATCCCTTCGGCTGATCGTCATCGGGCTGATAGCTGTCATCGTCGTAGCCGTCATCCTCCTCGCAAGGCGCTAGTCCTCGACTCGTTACGGCTTGATCGTAACGTAGTACAGATACGTGATTCCTTGGGCAGGGACGATGAGCACGCCGAAGTTGATGTTGCCAGAGCTATCGGTCCAGGCGTATACCGTACGGCCGACGCTCCCTGGTCCGTAGTTCTGGAGCAGGCTGACCACCCGAGCTATTGTCCCGTTCGCCCCCGCCGCGCCGAGAGACACGCTGCCCACGTTCACGTAGACCGTGGGATTGACGGACGTCGCGTTGACCAGACTGTAGCCCCTTGATGCAACCAAGGCGTCTATCTGATGGACTAGGGCATTCCTGCTCAGCGTAACGCCGGTCGTGGAATTGCCAGCTCCGAGGCTCTCAAAGGCCGCCACGGCGTTGAGGCCCACTCCGACGATACCCGAGGACGGGTTGACCGCCGTTATGAAAGGCAGCTGAGTGACCACGCCGGAGGTGCCAGGGTTGGTGTACACGGCCACAAAATAGGTGAGCTGTCCTCCGACGGAGTAGAGCAGGTACGAGCCAAACCTGTAGTTGGGGAGCAGAGTCAGTTGCGTCCTCACCTGCTGGTTGGTCGTGAGGGCGTTCTCAGCGGCCGTGGGCCCGATGATCAGGGCGGACTGCGAGGGGTTCTGGTAGAGGTAGATCTGCCCCAGCCTGTCCCCACCGTAGGCTATGTAGAGCGCCCCGAGGTTCTTGCTGACGACGCCCTGGTACTGGGCCAGCTGGAGGCCGACGAAGTACGTCTGGTTTCCGACCGCGAAGGGGATGTACTGTACGTTGCTGTCCCCGGCCCGCTCGTAGAACTGGGTGCCCGACCTGAAGATGAACGGGTCGCTCACGTGGTAAGTGAAGTCGTAGTCCAGCTGGCCTGGGACGTAGGGCGAGCCGAGCAGCTGCTCTGGATACCTTAGCTGGGGGACCAGCCAGGATGGAGGAGCGG
Organism: Nitrososphaerales archaeon; assembly: GCA_032906705.1. Lineage (GTDB taxonomy): Archaea > Thermoproteota > Nitrososphaeria > Nitrososphaerales > Gagatemarchaeaceae > DASPPF01. The sequence continues at coordinate 9,786 of JAJTZC010000020.1, read as the reverse complement.
ACCAGCTGCTGTAATAGTTCTGGTAGAACTTTGTGACGAAGTCTGAGGAGTTGGTCCCCAGCAGGTTGGAGACTGTGTAGCCCTGCATCGCGCCATTCTGGATGTTGACCAGGGCCACGCCGAAGAACCTGAGGTAGGGGCTCGCGGAGAAGCCCGACTGCATGGGGTAGCTGATATAGATCTGCACAGCATAGTAGAGGTTCTTCCCGTCAGAGACTATGTACGCCGAAGGGTCCATGGTGAGGCCGGGAATTAGCACGTCTCCGACCCTGGAGAAGATGTTCCTGTTCCACTGCATGTCTATGGGCTGGCCCGAGAAGGCGAAGCCGAGCTGCGCCTCGGCGAAGGTGAACCACATAGACTTCTGCCAGCCGCTTAGCACGTAGTCAGGCGCTCCGGCATACGAAACGTTCTGAATTTCATTGTACCCTGGGACGTGGAGGTACACGTTCTGGTTGAAGCCGTCCCCCTCGCCGTAGTAGATTGGGGGTTCCGAGCCGATTCCGTAGGCGCTGGTCGTGGGTATCACAGACCCGTTGTGGGTGTTGATTACGAGGACCTTGGCAGCATGGGTGTAGATGATGTGCTCGCTGATCCAGTCGGTCGACGGGAAAGTGGGGGTCGTCGGGGAGACCCAGTATTCGGTGCCGTTGTAGAAGACGATCTCGGAGCTGGCCAGACCCATCCAGTTGTAGGCGCCAATCTCCTTCGTGTTGGTGACTGTCGCGGCCTGCTGGTCCCACTGCCGGACGAGGTTGAGGGTCCTCGATGGGTTGCTCGTGGGGAGGGTGGTGATGTTGTTGACGTGGATGCTGTCAAGGCCCGCGGCCCATCTCGTGACGGTGATCTGCTTCTGGGTCTGGGGATACCACGAGTACGCGAGGTAGTTGTTGTTCCAGTTGAAGAAGTAAAATGCGCCGGCGGCCACCTGGACGAGCAACAGCACCGAGAGCACGACCGCGACCGCCTTGAAGAGCTTCAACCTCGGCGCCTGCGCGTTCCGCCTTGAGAGGGAGACGATTCCCAGCACGGCAAGAAGGAGGGCGCTCCAGACTATCCCGTAGACGTAGGGCGTGGCTATGTTCATCAACCAGTAGGGGGCGCCGAGTATCGTCTCAAGGAGGACGGCTGCGACCAGGGTGAGTAAGTTCCTGATCCAAACGTCGCTCCTCCGCGTGGCAAGGTTGGCCAGCAAGCGGAGGAAGATTCGAACGGCAAAGACCAGGAGAACGGCGGAGAGCGCGTAGGAGAGGACCGCGTACTGGATGGACATCGAGGGCATCAAGCCGACGAACCCGACTCCTGAGGCCGGGGCCAGCGGGAGTGCGAAGACCCGCGGGACGTCTGCCCAGCTCCCCAGGCCCATCGTCATCATCATGATGGGGTTCATCGTCGGGCCGAGGAACGGGAGGCCGCCCCTGACTGAGAAGGCGTAGAAGGCTATCGCCCACTTGAGCACCTGCCACAGGGCCCAGAGCCAGACGTTCAGGTTCTCGCTGATTCGCAGCCCTTCCTGCTCGACCTCGTAGGGTCTCGCGACCTTGATGACTACGGTTCCGAGCCTCCAGAGGTCGCTCCGCCCGGGTTTTGGGTAGACGAGGAGGAGGGCGAAGAGGCCCGCCGCTATGAAGCTGTACTCGTGGTAGAAAGTGATGCCGAACCAGTCGAGGCCGGCCTTGGCAGCGAAGACCGACTCGGCGATGGACCACTGGAGTATCACCCAGGCGATGGCGAGGGCCGCGGCCACCGCGGTGAGGGCGAGAATGAGCCGCGTAACCCATGTGTAGAGCCTTGGACGTCCCTCGGCGTCGGAGCCCATTCGTTCGGAGGGGCGAATGCGGTTATTTAGGGTGGTATCTGGCCTGAGAATCTGCGAACGAGGCCTGTCAGGGGCTCGGGAGGTGGGTAAGGACGAGCTGTTGAATCGGGCGACTAACCTTCTCGAACATCCTTCTCGCGCGTCAGTTCGAATATCCTGTTTCTCAGCTGGCGCATGCCTTCGCCCTGCGTCGCCGAGGTCATTATCGAGGAGAATCCCTCGAAAAGACGGTCCGATGCTATCGCCCTAATCCGGTCGGGTATCAGGTCCACCTTGTTGAGCACCAGCAATACTCTCTTCGGGTCGACCCTGAGCTGTCCCAAGGTCTCCTTGCAGCTCCCGAACTTGATCCTGATGCTGTCCTCATTCTCGCTCGCGTCGATCACCAGCAGCACCAGGTCCGCGTAGGTGAGTTCCTCCAAAGTTGACTTGAACGACTCGACGAGGTATGTCGGCAGCCTTGAGATGAATCCCACGGTGTCGGAGAGCATCACCCTTCTCTTCGAACCTGGAACGGTAATCGCTCGCGTCGTCGTGGTGAGGGTGGTGAAGAGGTTCGGAGACTCCTCCTTTGTCTCCGAAGCCAGTCTGTTGAAGAGCGTCGTCTTTCCGCTGCTGGTGTAGCCAGCAAACGACACGAACGGCTCCTCCAACTTCTGCCGCTCCTTCCTCTGGATACTCCTGTTTGACTCGGCCTGGGCGAGCTTCTGCCTGATGGTCACCATCCTGTGCTTGAGGGCCCTGAACTTTACGTCCACAGCAGTCTCGCCCATGCCGGAGAATCCAGCCCTTTCGCCCCTTACCGAGAAACGCACGAAATCCCTTGCGCGGGGCATTTCGTAACGAAGCTCAGCGAGTTGGACCTGAAGCTTGGCCTCGGTCGTGGCGGCGCGGCTGGCGAAGATGTTGAGAATCAGCCTCTCGCGGTCGACCACTTCGGCGTGCGTCACCTTGGCGAGATTGTTGGCCTGGGAAGACGTGAGGCTCTCGTCTATGATCAGAGTGTCAGAATCGTTCCCGGCGACCATTTCGGAGAGCTCCTGCGCCTTGCCGACGCCGACCCCGTAGCCGGACTTCACTACCCGCTTCTGTGTGATGATTGCTTCGACTGAATAACCGGCGGCCTTGGCCAGCTCCTGAATCTCTCGTTGGGCGAATTCGTCGGGGTAGGTGACTATGGTTGCTTTCATGAAACAGCCAACTGGCTCAACGTGGGGGCGATTTCAGGATTCTGGGCGCGGGCCTCTAGATTCTGCCTGGGCTACCTAAAGCTCAGGCCAGAGGAATCCATCGTCTTGACGCAGTCCGCGCATCTGAGCCCCCTCGGGGTCCTGTAGAGGCGCTCGAGGCTGCCGCACCTCGGGCACTGCCGGGGAGAGTTCAGCGACTGCTGCTGGAAGTGTTCCGGCAAGGGACTAACGCCTTCTTGACCTGCGGCGCAGCATCTCTTGGTTGTTCAGCTGTGCGCAGACCGGGCAAAAGCTGTTCGTTCCGTCTTGCTGAAGCCTAATCCTGTGAGTTACACACAACTCCGGCTGGGTTTGACTCATAATCGAAGCGCCTTTTCGCCTGTATTAAGAGTGCGCCTAAGGGCTTTTATCGGGCTTTACATGCTTTCGAACGAAATGGCACCAAGCGAGAGCGCCCGCGACATGAAGCTCGAAGAAATCTTCGCAGCTTTCAACAAGTCGTGGATGAAATACTGGGAATCATACGTCAGCTTGCAGGACGCGCTCTACGAGAGCCTGCGAGCGGCCAGGGAGGTCTCTTGGTTAGCCGGAACCGACGCGAAGAAGCTCAGCGAGATAAACCAGGTCCAGCGCGAACTGTTTGCAAACATGCCTCGCAGGCTGGACTACGTCCCGCTTGGCCAGATAATGCAGGACATGGACGGGGCACCAACCAAGATCGCCGACCTCGAGGCAGCGCTAGCAAGCGAGCAAGAGGGCCTCAGGCGGCTTGAGGAAGCGATAGCAGTTCTGAAGGAGAAGACCGAGCTGATGAAGGCAGCCTTGAAGGCCGCCGGTCCCTGAGCAGACAAACAACGACCTGGCTCAGCTTGAGCGCCTGACTTTGGTCTCCTGCTTGGGCATTCCAATCAGTAGCACTATAACCGCGCCGAATGATAATGGCGGTGTCGCTTGAGATTCGAATCGCTCTTCACCGTGCTCATCGTTGCCGCAATCGTGGGTGGCATGGCAGTGATTAGCCTGAACCCGACAGCGGGGCCGTCATTTTCTGTCTCCACGACATCGACGTCAAGCGTGTCCGTCACGACTTCAAATGCAGGCCTAGGCAAGGGCTTCCTGAACGGCACGGTCGGCATAGGGTCGCTTCGTCCTGTCTGTCAGGTCAACTCAAGCTCCAGTCCCGTCCCGAACTACATAGCATCGATGCAAGCCGTGGTCACTTCGAGGGCAAGAAACGCCGTCTACGTTCCCATTGATTGGTCGCTCTTCGGAGGCTGCGAAGCCATCGGGAGTTTCAAAGCCACGCTAGATCCAGGCTCGTACACGCTGAACCTGAACAGCTGCAGTTTCATGGGTTGCAAGGCGGCCCTGCCGAAGACATTCACCATCCTTCCAGACCGGACGACCAATGTCGAAGTGATGATCGAGACAGGAATCGTATGACCTATAGGAGCTGGAATTTGCAATTCAATTATGTGGGCTCAAAGCCGAGCGCCTGTAGTGAAGTGTTTTCCTAAAGACGTACTCGGATACGTCTACGATTCGAAGGGGTGTTTTTCCACATGATCGTGGTGCTCGAGGAATTCGTAAAGCTGAGCTAGGGCTCGCAAACCTGCCCTTATTATCAAGGCAAACGTGGTTGCTGAGGTCACCATGCCGATGAACGAGGTGTTCGACCGCATCGAATCAGGCAAGGAAGACGCAATCCAGATGCTTGTGAAGCTCGCTAGCCAGCCGAGCGTGGCCGCGAAGGGCGAAGGTATCCGGGAATGCGCGAAGCTTGTCGAAGGAATCCTAGAGGACCTGGGTGCTGCTCCGAAGGCGTACGACATCGGGGAAGGAAGCCCGGTGGTCACAGGCGAAATCAAGAGCAAACGAAACCCGAGGAAGACGGTCCTCTTCTACAATCACTATGACGTTCAGCCGCCTGAACCGTTAGAGCTTTGGGATACACCGCCTTTCGTGCCGACCGTCAGGGACGGCAAGATGTACGGCAGGGGCGTGGCTGACGACAAGGGAGAGCTGACCGGGCGCGTCAGCTTGACGAAGGCTTTCCTCGAATCGAGGGGGGACCTGCCGTGCAATTTCAAGTTCCTCTTCGAGGGCGAAGAAGAAATCGGCAGCGTTCACCTGCACGAATATGTAAAGAAGTATCCACAGATCTTCAAGGCAGACTCGGTAATCTGGGAGTTCGGCGGTGTCGACCCGAAAGACAGGCCCAACGTCATCCTAGGAGTGAAGGGAATCTTCTATGTCGAGCTCACTGCCACGCACGCCAAGAGGGACGCCCACTCGTCGCTGGGCGCAGTCGTGGACAACCCCGCGTGGAGGCTGGTGGGGGCTCTGAACACAATCAAGCAGGGTGACAAGATCTTGGTGCCTGGGTGGTACGATAACATGAGGAGGCTGACAAAGGAAGAGCTCCAATTAATCAAAAGTCAGCCCTACGAGGCGGACGCAGTGAAGAAGGACCTTGGCATAACGAGATTCATCGGCGGCATCGGCGTGGAGGAGGTCAAGAAAGCTCTCGTGAACAAACCGACGTGCACGATCTGCGGGCTTCACTCGGGGTACACTGGAAAGGGCTCCAAGACAGTCCTGCCCAGCGAGGCGTTCGCGAAGATCGACTTCAGACTCGTGCCGGACCAAGACCCCGACGACCTACATCGGAAGCTGACGCGCCACTTGGCACGGCACGGGTATCGGGACGTCAAGGTCACATACGCCGAAGGCGAGAAAGCGAAGAGAACGTCGCACAAGGCGCCCGTTGCCGTGGCAGCGAGGGAAGCAGCCCAGGCGGTCTACGGAACCAAACCCGTGGTCACCGTTTCGTCCCCAGGCACCGGCCCGATGTACCTCTTCGAGGCACCGTGCGTCGCGATAGGAGGGGGCAGCCCGTTCTCTCATGCGCACGCGCCAAACGAGAACTTGAGGCTCGACCTCTTCGTGAAGGGGATGAAGTGGGTGGCGGACACGGTCGAAAGGTTCGCTGCTTCGTAGGGTCAGTACCTGGGCATGCTCAGGTCAACCTGCTCGGCCCAAGCCTTGATGCCTCCCTTGAGATTCTTCACGTTCTTGAAGCCCGAGTCTCTCAGGATTCTTGCGGCACGCTCGCTTCTGTCGCCTGTCTTGCAGTATACGACGACGTCTCTGGCTCGGTCGAGTTCGCCGACCCGCTTCTTCAGCTGGTCGAGCGGCAGCAATCTTGCGCCCTCCAGACTGCACAGCTGGTACTCCAAGGGCTCCCTGACGTCGAGAATCAGAGGCTTCCAGCCCGCGTCAATCTGAGCTTTCAAGCCGACCGGGTCTACTTCGCTCCCCGCGGGCGCAACCTTCGTCGACATACCACAGAAGTCCTCGTAGTCAATCAATTTGGTGACGCTCGGGTTCGGCCCGCAGACCGGGCACAGGGCGCTCTTCTTGATCCTCAGCTCGTTGAACGACATGTCAAGGCCGTTGAACAGCAGCAGCCTGCCCGCAAGGGCCGGGCCTCTCCCGAGGAGTATGTCGATTGCCTGGTTGGCCTGCACCGCACCCATTATCCCGGTAACGACACCGAGGACGCCAGCCTGCGCGCACGATTGGACCGACTCTGGAGGGGGCGGCTCAGGATAGAGGCACCTGTAGCACGGTCCTTGCTTTGCGGCGAAGACGGAAGCTTGGGCATCGAACCGGAAGACGCTGGCGTAGACGTCGGGCTTGCCCAGGAGGACGCATGCGTCGTTGATCAGGTATCTGCTCGGGAAGTTGTCGGTTGCGTCGACGATTACGTCGTACGGGCGCAGAATCTCCATCGCGTTTGACGAGTCGAGCTTGACGTCGTGGGCGTCGACTTGTATGTTCGGGTTGACGGCCAGAAGCCGCGCCCTCGCGAGCTTGGTCTTGGGGCGTCCCGCATCACCCTCTGAGAACAGGAATTGGCGGTGGAGGTTTGACAGCTCGACGATGTCGTGGTCGATGAGGCCGATTCTGCCGACGCCCGCAGCGGCGAGGTAAACTGCTGCAGGGGTTCCGAGACCCCCGACTCCGACGACGGCCACGGAGGAAGCCTTGAGCCTGCGCTGGCCGTCGATCCCCACTTCAGGCATCACGACATGCCTGCTGTAGCGCGACTTCTCGGCATTGGACAGCTCTGGCAGGGGCGTCGAGGATTGCGGTTGTGGGTTCAGCATTGCGTTCTCAGTTCTCGGGAGAGTAAACAATGGTTTCCAGTTTAAGAATAGTTCGGTGGAAATAACAATCGCCCAGCAACGTTCATCTATCGACGCTGGGGGCTGGGCCTCGAAGGCGCTTGCTGAAGATCGAGAACGTCACCTCGGGCTACAAGAGCCAGGACGTGCTTCACTCCATATCGTTCGATGTCTCGGAGCCGGCCATCTACGTTGTCCTTGGGCCCAACGGGGCCGGGAAGACCACGCTCTTCAGGACAGTCGCTGGCGTGCTCAGGCCCCGGTCGGGCTCGGTGAGCCTTGATGGCAGGGACCTCTATTCAGACAACGTTGTCAGGAGGGAGATTGGGTATCTTTCGCACTTCTCGGCGCTGCCCGAAGAGATGACAGTCGCGAAGGCGCTCGGATTCTACGGAGGCATAGAGGAGGGGAGCGCGGCCAAAGCCGTCGAGAACCTGGGACTGACGGACCTGGCTGGCAAGAAGGTGAGCGACCTGAGCCAGGGTCAGAAGAAGAGGGCCTCGATTGCGAAGCTGTTCCTAAGGGAAAGGAAGCTCTACCTGATGGACGAGCCAACCTCGAACCTCGACCCGGTGGTCGCAAAGGAGGTCAGGGAGATCCTCCTCGGCCTGAGCAGGGAGAAGTACGTCCTCTATTCTTCTCATAACCTGTACGAGGCGCAGGAGATCGGAGACTTCATCGTTCTGATCAAGGACGGCAGGATAGGATTCTACGGGAGGAAGGGAGAGCTCAGGACTGGTGGGTACAAGGTCGGGCTCAGGGCGTCAGCCGACCTCTCCGGTCTGTTCCCTGAAGGCAGGCGGCAGAAGGAGTACCTCGTGCTTGACGTCGACGGCCCAGCTGAGGTCGCGGAGCTCGTGAAGAAGGTTGTCGACTCGGGCATCGCCGTCTACGAAGTAAGGGAACTCGGTAACCCGCTCGAGGAGCTCTTCGGCAGGGGAGCATAGCCGATGGACATCTCGGGGCAGGTCTTCCGGCGGAGCGCCAGGATGGGCTTGAGCTACGTCGTGCTCAGTTTGGCTATGGCCGTCTTTCTCACCGCGGTCGTTGATATTGGAGGAAGGGCCGGTAATCTGGTGGCCAACAATGGGCAGACCTTGGACATCGGCTCGGCGCTCACCTACATTGTGGTGCCGTTTTCTGCGATTTTCGGGCTGCTCATCACGACGCCCACCTACCTGCTCTTCGTGAACGACAAGAACGTAGGTGTCCTTGAGTACCTGCTCGCGGTGGGAATGAGCCAGCGAGAGGTGTTCGCAGGGTACCTCAAGGCCGCGCTTGAGCTATCCTTGGTGGCCGTTCTGCCAAGCTTCGCGCTGAACTTGGTTCTCTCTGCCTCCGGGCCCGAAGCCGCAGGATTGGCGGGCGGTCTCGGCTTGCTGACAGCGATTGCCGATGTGTCACTTGTCACCTTTCTGATGATCGCGTTCAGTTCGATGCAGCGGAGGCCCACCGGGATGAACTCCCCGGTGGGGATAACCATCGGCGTGGTGCTCGTGCTGCCCGAGATCATCTTCCTATTCCCCCTCGGGGCGGCGATACTCTGGCTGGACCTTGCGATAGCGGCTGCGATACTCGCCACTACGGCCGTCCTCCTGCTTTCTGTGGACAGGCTGATAATGAGAGAGAAGCTCCTGCCGTAACCCGCCCGATAAACGAATCAAGCTGGAATGTTTATACGAATCGTGGATTCGCGAGCCTTCCATGCCCGAAATCGGAGACAAGGCACCTGACTTTGCGTTGTACGACTCGGAGAAGAAGGTCAGGAAGCTCTCGGAGTTTCTGGCCAAGGGCCATAGGACGATAGTCGCCTTCTTCCCTGGAGCGTTCACCGGCGTCTGCACGCAGGAGATGTGCGCGTTCAGAGACATGTTCGGAGAGCTCCAGAGCCTGAAGGCCGAACTGGTGGGCATCTCGGTCGACGCTCCCTTCGCGCAGAAGGCTTTCATCGAGAAGAACAGCCTCAACTTCCCGCTACTGTGCGACTTCAAGAAGGAAACGATTCAGAAGTATGGGGTCGTCTGGAACAACTTTGGTGGAGTGGAAGGGTATGTGTGCGCCAACAGGGCGATCTTCGTCTTGGCAGACGATGGCACGGTCAAGTTCAAGTGGGTGGCTCCCAACCCGGGGACGCTGCCTGACTTCGACCAGGTCAAGGCCGCGGTTCGGTAGCCGGTCAATCGCCGTAGCTCACAAGCAGCTGCCCGCGCTTCACAGTGTCGCCGTCTCTTACCGCGACTTCGCGCACTTTCGTGTCTCGGCCTGACCTAAGAACAGACTCCATCTTCATTGACTCGAGCACTATCAAGGGGTCGCCGCTCTTCACGTGTTGCCCCGCCTTGGCCAAGACGCTGACTACTCGGCCTGGCATGGGGGCGACCAACGAGCTGGACAGGTCCTCAGGTTGGCGCGTCTCCAAGGCCGCGGGCCTCAGCTTGGCCATTCCCCTTTGGAATGTCACTCCCTCGCCTCCAATCCTCAGGGAGATCGATGAGCCAGGCGTCTCGACGACCTCGAACTCGACGGGTTTATCGTTCAACATCGCAGTGAAACGGCCTGCCCTCGACCCTTTCTCGAGCGTGACGAG
>JAJTZC010000019.1:0-22434 GCA_032906705.1 Nitrososphaerales archaeon | reverse complement strand
TGCTGAGCAGTTCCCTCCCGAGGAGGGGCCGAAGCAGCAGCGGACTGGTGTAGACACTGCACCGGAACCGCCCACCGCCGACAGCGGCAATGCCCCTCGACGAGCGCAGGCTGACAGTCAGACCCGAAGCCGAGCGCGCGACGAAGGTGCCTCCAGGCTCCTCGAAATCCTGCAGACCCAGCCCGAGGTACTGATCGAGGGGCACGAGCAGACCACCGTCGAACCCCGTGTCCACCATTGGGCTCACCTCCGCGGAAGCTCGCGATGCCGGGTCGCTCAGTACGACCTTCATCACCGGAAGTGGAACCCTAGCAGTCCTGTCGTAGGCGAACGTGGTCAACGCGCCAACTCTTCCATCAGGGACCAGCCCAGTTCGACGACCCTGGGCGGCTCGTCGACCAGATGCGCCACTACCGTCTGAGCCCCCTCCCGATTCGCGGCCGCGCGATAGGCCTCATCGGGAGTCCGGTACGTGCCGACCAGTCTGCCTCCCATGATCACAGCGTACTCACGACTGTGTTTGCGCATCAGCTCCTGGCGAATCCCATTGAAGGCGTCGTTGTTGACTTTCGTCTGCTTCTCGAGTTCCTCCCACTTGTCGAGCAGGTCCGGCCTGGTCCGCTGGCTCAGCCACATCGCCAGGGCTTCGTTGACTGCCTCCCCGACGGTCTCGCCCCTGAGCGAGGCGAGCGCCTTCGCCCTCCTGTACAAGGTCTCGTTTACGTTCTTGACTGCTATGGTTCCCATAGGCATGGTTAAACAAGTTAATCTCGTTAATAAGGATAACCAGGCCCCGCAGCGGCCACCGACTTGGGCCACATAGCACCGTCTCCGTCTGGCGCGTCTGGCTCAGGAAATCAATCGTCTGAAGGCTGACCTGAACCTCGGGGGATACCGTAAGAGATACTCCCGGAGCTTGCCTTCGTCCGCCTCGTTCGCCAGCTTCCTGAGCACGTCGGTACCTGGCAGCTCCCGGTAGTAGACCAGGTCTATCAGGGTCTTCTCGACGTCCGAGACTGGCATGGCGATGCCGCCATAGCCCAGGTAGTCGACGCCGAAGAAGTACTTCGCATCTAGCCTGTGAAGAATCGCGTCGCTCCCTAGAATCTCCCTGACGCCGGGCCTCACGGAGATGCAGGTGACTATCACCACGTTTGTCTCCTGCTCCCATAGGTCGCGAATGCTGAGAGCCCCTTGAAGCCCCAAGTAGGCGGGCCTGAATGCAAAGACCGCGACTGAGGGGTCGCCGCGGGCGGTGTACCAGCCCTTCACTATCCTCTGCACTTCGCCCTTCCGCTCCAGGTTGTGCAGCAGAAGCGCGGTGTAGGCCCTGTCCTTCACCATGAGCTCAACGTCCCTCGCTCTGAAGACCGGGGTCTTCGCGATGAACTCTCTCACAGCTGCGAGGTGCACTACCTTGCCCATCTCTCGAGCTCCTCCAGCATCGATCGAACGGTCGGAACGCTTCCGGCTATGATCAGGGTCCTTAGAACGCTCGGGTCTTGGGGAGGCTTGAAGTTCGCGAGAAGCTTCCTGACCTCCCTCGCCATATTGCCGCTCCTGTCGGTAAGGTGGGTGAGATAGAAAATGTCGTAGAGGTCTCTCACCTTCCTCCTGTCCGCGTAGGCGGAGGTCTTCTCGAGAATCAGCTCAGAGGGCTCTAGCACGTTCGCGGTGATGAAGGTACCGTCGGTCATCTCGAAGGGCCTCACGGTGTAGCTCTTCGTGTCCTTGAAGAGGGCCTCGACCCGAACTGGGAAACCGCCGAAGGTGAACTTCCCGAACATCGCGTTCTCGGTCTCCTTGAACTTCTGCCGTGCGAGGCCCCTGCGCTTGAGGCCTTCGAGAAAGGAATCCACCGCCTTCCTGGCTGACTGCGGAAGATAGACGTCCAGGTCCTCGGAGAACCTACTGCCCTTGTAGCATCGCCATATCGCCGTTCCCCCGTGCAGGACGGCCCTCGGGAACGCTCCGTAGAGCTCGAGGACGACCAGGTCCTGGGCGGCTGCAAGAGCCCTGTGCTCTCTTCTCCTCAGCTTGAAAGCGAGCGGGACATTGGCCATGGTCAAGGATGAACCGTTATTATATATAAGTATAAGTTAGGTTAATCCTATCAGGCGGTGGAGCTCCGGCAAGTAGGCGCTCGAGGTCACGGCGGATGTGTTATTACCGAAACGCCCGGTGACTAAGCGCACGAAGAAGATGCCCAAGAAGGTCAAGGTCGCGGTCCTGGGAGCCACCGGGATGGTCGGGCGACGTTACGTCAGCATGCTCTCCAATCACCCTTACTTCGAGCTGGTTGCGGTCACTGGTCGGGAGAGCGTCGGAAGAAGGTACGGTGATGTTGTCGCAGGAAACGAGAACCTACCGCTCTCAGCCCGGGCGAGAGAGTTGAAGGTCAGTGCCACCGAACCAGCAGCAGTGAAAGCGGACGTAGCATTCTCCCCACTCCCGACCGATGTGGCGAAGGCTCTGGAGTCGAAGTTTGCGCGGGCCGGGTTCAAGGTGATGACGGACGCGAGCCCACACAGGATGGAGGAGGACGTCCCCCTGATAATCCCGGAGGTCAACCCAAACCACCTAGAACTGTTGGAAGGACAGAGAAGGAGGCGGAGGTGGAAGGGCTTCATCGTGGCAACTCCGAACTGCACAGCGGCCGGCCTCGCCTTGCTCCTGAAACCGATTCACGATGAGCTCGGTCTCCGCAAGGTTGTCGTTTCCACCATGCAAGCTGTCTCGGGGGCCGGCTATCCGGGCGTCCCGTCCCTGGACATCATTGACAACGTCATACCCTACATCCGCGACGAGGAGGAGAAAGTGGAAACCGAACCGCTCAAGATGCTCGGGAGTGTATCGGACGGCAGGGTCGTGGACGCTGGATTCCAGATTAGCGCGATGGCCCACAGGGTCGCCACGACCGATGGTCACTTGGAATCACTATACTTGGAGACAGAGGGCAGGTTCGACCCAGAGCAGGTCAAGAGGCTCCTCCGAGCCTTCGAGGGCGAGCCGCAGAAGCTGGGACTGCCGACCTCCCCGGAAAAGCCCATCATCATTGCGGAGGAACAGGACAGACCTCAGCCCAAGCTGGACAGATACGCTGGGACAGTGCCGGGAATGAGCGTGGTGGTCGGGAGAATAAGACGGGGACTCGACGAGAGATCGGGGAGGCTGACGCTCCTCTCACACAACACAATCAGGGGAGCGGCAGGATCGACCATCCTGACTGCGGAGTTGATGTACCGCAAAGGACTGCTTGCCTAGTTGAAGGTCATCCTGGTTGGCTTCGGAACGATAGGAAGCGGGCTGGCGGCCGTCTTCGAGAAGCGTGCCAGAACGCCAGGAGGTCACTCGCCTGATTTCAAGATCGTGGCTGTCGTCGATTCGAAGAGCGCGGCGGCAGATGACAGGGGGCTCACTGCCACAAGCTTGCTCAGACGGAAAAGGCGGGATGGTCGAGTCGGCTCTCTCGATAGAAGCGCCCTAGAGGTGATCCGAGACTCAGACGCCGATGCAATTGTAGAGGCAACTCCCGCGAGCAGGGACGGGGAGCCCGCTTTGTCGCACATCAGAGAGGCCTTGAGGTCTTCAAAGAGCGTGGTCACTGCAAACAAGATGCCCCTCGCGCTTCATTACTCCGCTCTTCTCGGCGAGGCGAGAAGGCGCGGTGTGGGGTTACTATACGGAGCCTGCGTCGGCGGAGGGCTGCCAATTCTGGAGTTCGGGAGGGCCTGTGCCGAGGCGGAAACCGTGGACCGGATTGATGGGGTCCTGAACGCAACTTCCAATTTCGTGCTCACCAAAATAGAGGAGGGCGAGAGCTACGCTGGGGCTTTGAGAGAGGCTCAGAAACTAGGCTACGCCGAAACCGACCCTTCGTTCGACATTGACGGCCTGGACGCCGCGTGCAAGTTGGTAATACTGGCCAATCATGTAATGGGGAGAGACTTCCGACTGAAGGATGTGAAACCTCTCAGCGGCATAAGACGCGTCACGCATGCGTCCGTCAGGAGCGCCGGCAAGAACGGGCGCGCAGTCAGGCTCGTAGCGCACGCTCGCAAGTCCCTTGACGTGATTGCGACGGAAGTCGTGAAGACAAGCCCGCTTGCCGTGAAAGGACCCTCCCATGCAGTTGTCTTTCATTGCAGCGAATCGGGGGACAGGGCAATCCTCGGTCGCGGCGCAGGGAGCGTGACAACGTCATTGGCAGTCCTGAGGGACCTGATCCAATTGGCGAGGGTAAGGGCAGCATGAGGATCATCATGAAGTTCGGAGGCAGCCTCATCGGTGCCCCCGGGGGACCACGAAGGATAGCGGAGATTGTTTCTCGACACGCAGGGGACAACTCGGTCGTCGTCGTGGTCTCCGCATTGGACGATGTTACGGACGCTCTGATTGAGGCGGCAGAAAAAGCCGCAGGGCGGCGAGGGACGAACTTTGAGGAGGCGCTCGGAAAGCTGAGAAGACTCCACGGGAAGGCGGTCGCTGGAACATCGCTGGATGCCGCCGCGAAGAAGGCCCTCCTGGGCAGATTGGACCGCACCCTGGAAGAGCTTCGCACCGTCCTGGCCGGGGTTTCGACCCTAGGCGAACTCTCGCCCCGCTCAAGGGACATGATTCTGTCTGTGGGGGAAAGGCTGGCGGCCCCGATAGTTTCTGCCGAGCTGGAGCATCAAGGAATTGCTTCCCGCGCATTCACCGGAGGGGAAGTCGGAATCGTGACTGACGGGTCGTTCGGCGAGGCCTTCCCGGACTTGACGGCGACGAGGAGGAATGTGAGACGAACGCTACTGAGGCGACTCTCCAAGGCTGAGGTGCCAGTTCTCACCGGCTTCATCGCCCGAACCAAGGAGGGAGACATCACCACGCTAGGAAGAGGCGGTTCGGACTACACGGCAACGATAATCGGCAGCGCGCTGGACGCGGACGAAGTGTGGATCTGGACTGACGTCGACGGCATAATGACGGGCGACCCTGGCGTCGTTAGCAGACCGAAGCTGATCGAGCAGCTGAGCTACGCTGAAGCAGAGGAGCTGGCCTTCTTCGGAGCGAAGAACATGCACCCTCTTGCTCTGGGTCCGGCACGAGTCGCCCGAATACCCGTAAGGATTAGAAACGGCTTACGACCCAATGGGGTCGGCACCCTCATCACGACAGATGAGAAGCGGAGCGGTGGCGTGGTGAAGTCCGTGGCGACGGTGAAACATGTTGGGCTTTTGACAGTCTCAGGCGAGACGCTTCAAGGGAGGCCAGGCATCGCGGCAAGGGTGTTCGCCGCCCTAGCAGCGGCCAAAGTCAACATACTGATGATCTCGCAGAGTGTTTCGGAGGCGAACATCAGCATGGTCGTGAGGCGAAATGCACTGAGGCAGGCGAAAGAAGCCATATCGACTGAGCTGGCAAAGGAGAGGGTCGCCGCGGTCGTCGCAACGGATGCCCACGTCGCAGTCGTCGCGGCCGTAGGCGCAGGAATGAGGGGAACGAAGGGCGTGGCCGCGAAGGTCTTCGGGGCAGTGGCTGCAAGGGGCATCAACGTCAAAATGATCGCTCAGGGGTCATCCGAGCTCAACATCTCCTTTGTCGTCGAGGAGAAGAAGGCAAACGATGCAGCGAGAGCCGTGCACGCGCTGGTAGTCACAAGGGGCAGCCGGAGATGAAAGGTAATCACGTCGTGGTCGAGGCGCCCGCCTCGTCAGCTAACCTGGGCTGCGGGTTCGACATCTTCGCTGTGGCTCTCAGGAACCCTAAGGACACCCTTACGCTGAGGCCCGAGCAGTCTGGAGTCTCCGTCACCGTTAGGGGAGCACAGCTGCTCACGATAAAGCCGACGGAGAACGTTGCCGGGGCCGTCGCGAGTGCAATCATGGCAGATTACGGCGTCAGAGGCGGCATATCCCTTCTGCTCAAAAAGGGCGTCCCCATCGGCGCTGGGCTGGGCAGCAGCGCAGCCTCTTCGGTGGCTGCGGCAGTCGGCACCAACGCGCTATTCAAACTCGGCCTCTCGAACAAGGAGCTGATCAAATATTCAGGCATCGGGGAGAGTGTCGCCTCTGGAGCTGCCCATTACGACAACGTGACGGCATCACTCCTTGGAGGGTTTGTGGTCGTCGGAAGAGATCATGATTACGTCAGGATGGAACCGCCCGCAGCGATGGGACTCTGCCTGGTCACGCCAGGCATAGAGCTCCCGCGGGAGAAGACCAGGTTCGCGCGTTCTCTGCTCCCGAAGTCAGTCTCCCTCGAGATGATGGTCGACATCTCGCGAGCTGCGAGTCTGATGGTCCACGGCTTCGCGAATGGAAGCGTGGAGGAGATCGGGGCCGCAATGACAACGAGCCTCGTGGACGAGCGACGGGCCGAGATGGTCCCAGGGCTTGACGAAGTCCGAAAAGCGGCGACCTCGCAGGGCGCGGCAGGCCTCTGCATAAGCGGTGCCGGACCATCCCTTCTCGCTGTGTCTCCCAAGCGCTCAAGCGGACGTGTGCTCAAAGCCATGGTCAGGGCGTTCCGACTCGTCGGTGTTGAGAGTTCCGGGTTCGTGACTGGGATCGGGCAGGGGTGCAAGGTGCTTGAAAGGTAGCCCTTGGTCGACGCGTTGCATAGAGTGCGGGAGAGAGGCTGAAAGTGAGCTCCCTGACTCCCGCTGCGCATCCTGCGGCAACCTCCTCGACATTTCTGCGGCCGGATTGAAGGTGAGCAGGAAGTCTCTGTTCGGGCAAAGGGGGGCAGGTATCTGGCGCTTTCGCGCAGCCCTGCCATTTCCGAGTGACGCCCCCGTCGTGTCTCTGAACGAGGGCAATACACCTCTCGTCCGCGCAGAGAACCTTGCTGCCGCCGGCAAAGTCGGTGAGCTCTACGTCAAGAACGACGGCCAGAACCCGACGGGCTCCTTCAAGGATAGGGGCATGACCGTGGCCGTGACGAGGGCAAAGAGCCTCCGGTCGACGGCTTTGGTCTGCGCGTCGACCGGGAACACGGCAGCTTCGCTCGCCGCCTACGCCGCCAAGGCCCGGATTCCCGCTGCGGTCGTGGTGCCCCGGGGAAACGTAGCGAGGGGAAAGCTGGGGCAGGCCTTCTCCTACGGGGCGCGCGTCTTCGGCGTCGAGGGCAACTTCGACTCCGCCCTGAACCTCGTCTTCGACCTCGTCAACCAAGACCGGCGGTTCTACTTGGTGAATTCTGTGAACCCCTTCCGAATCGAGGGGCAGAAGGCCACCGCCTATGAAATCTACGAGCAGCTCGGCGAAGTCCCCGACTATGTCGTGCTACCTGTCGGTAACGCAGGAAACATCAGTGCAATCTGGAAGGGATTCAAAGAGCTCCGTGCCTTCGGGATCGCGCGAGCACTCCCAAAGATGGTCGGCGTGCAAGCCGAAGGGGCAGCACCAATCGCGGAAGCCGTTTCGAGAGGGGCCCAGCTGAAACCCTGGGATGCGCCGCAGACAGTTGCGTCAGCGATAAGGATAGGCAACCCCGTCTCGTGGAAGAAGGCCCTGGCTGCCGTCTCTGAGTCGCGCGGAGCTGCGGTCACCGTCTCGGACCGGGAGATACTGCTGGCAAGAGCGGAGATGGCTACGAGGGAAGGTCTCCTCGTGGAGGCAGCGAGCGCGGCTCCGGTCGCAGCACTTTCCAAGCTGAAACTGCCTAGGCGGGCCAAGGTGGTATGCGTGGCCACGGGGAACGGACTGAAGGACATCGCGGACCATCAGGTACGGATGGAAATCGAAGCGATTGAAGACTCGAAGACCCTCACCAGGGCATTCGGCTGAATCTAGGGCTTTGGGGCTTAAATCAGCCCGGAGTGATATCATGTATGAAGGGGTGGTCGCCAGAACCTTGGCAAGCGACAAGTCCAAGACCAGGCGAAGGCTCATGATTATCCTCGGGCAATCAGCATGCGCAGAGTGTGGAACCTCGGAATTCTGCTTGCTTGATTTCCATCACACAAAGGGGGACGGAGGGAGCGACCGCAGGTCCTTCGGGCCCGACTGGGAGAGGCACTATGTCAATCACCCTGAGGAGGCTCTGCGCGCTGGGCTAGTAGTTCTGTGCGCCAATTGCCATCGAAGAAGGCATCATGGCTCGAGACCACCCCCAGACAGCCAAGCAACTAGGTTCAATGATAAGAGGCGCGCGATGACGATTTACCTAAAGCCTGGCTCTCGGATGCCTTCACCGGAAGAGTTGTCCGATTTCCTTAATGGATTGCGTGAGAAATGATGGGAAGAAGTAGGCGTCTTTTGGGAACTCGGCCTATCTTGTTGCGGATAAGCGCAAAGCTAGCCGAGGCACTTGACGAGTGGGCCAAAGAAGAGGGCGTGAGCAGGAACACACTAGTCAGCCGCGAGCTGGCAACTGCAGCGATGAACAGGGAAAACAGCGCAAAGGAGGGGAAAGGAGTGCGGAGGCCAGGCGATAACCCTTCCAAAGCCAAGCGCCTTTAAAAGGGGGCGAGGCGGAACTTTGCTTTCTTGTCATCACAGAAGCTAGTCAGCGAGCCCCCGCAGAGACCCCTGCTGCCCAAGCAGCCTGAGGTGAACATCGGGACAGCCGGCCATGTGGATCACGGAAAGACCAGTACCGTTGCCAGCATAACTGGCGTCTGGGCAAGCGCCCACAGCGAAGAGCTCAGGCGAGGCATCACCATCAAGGTCGGATATGCGGATGCCGCGTTCTACAAGTGCGCTCACACGCCCGTCCCAGCGGCCTACTCCACGAGCCCGAAGTGTCCTGTCTGTGGCAAGGAGACCAAGTTGTTGCGTGCCGTCAGCTTCGTCGATTGCCCCGGTCACGAGTCTCTCATGACCAACATGCTTGCAGGCGCGTTTCTCATGGACGGAGCGCTCCTTGTGATTGCCGCCAACGAGCCGGTCCCAAAGCCCCAGACCAGAGAACACCTTCAGGCGCTTCAGATGCTCGGAATGAAGAAGATCGTGATCGCTCAGAACAAGGTCGACCTTGTCAGCGATGAGGAAGCCAAGAAGAACTACGATGCGATCGAGTCCTTCGTCGCCAATACTGTCGCCGCGGACGCTCCCATAGTCCCGATATCGGCCCAACAGAAGCGAAACATTGACGTGCTCATCGAGGCACTTGAGGAGGTCGTTCCTACACCGAAGAGAGACCCGAAGGCAGACGCCCTCATGTACGTCGTCAGGAGCTTCGACGTGAACAAGCCAGGTACAGAGGTCGCAGGACTCTCGGGCGGTGTGCTGGGTGGGAGCCTAGTCAAGGGGGAGCTGCGAGTCGGCGAGGAGGTGGAGCTGAGGCCCGGGATGATAGATGAGAGGACTGGCAAGTACTCGCCCGTGGTCACCAAGATTTCGAGCCTTCAGACAGGGGCCGGAGGTACAGACAGGGTGGGACCCGGAGGACTGGTCGCGCTTGGAACCCGCCTTGACCCGACGTTCACGAAGGGAGATCAGATGGTGGGGAGCGTGATAGGAAGGCCAGGCACTCTTCCGCCAACATGGGAGCACGCAACGCTGAACTTGGAGCTGTTCGAAACTGCCGTAGGCTCTGCCGAGCTGGTGAAGGTTGACAAGGTGAGGCCTGCTGAGAACCTGAGGCTCAACCTTGGGACCGCCTCGTCTCCTGCCGTTGTCACCTCAGCCCGGGGAGACGTCATCGAGGTGGACCTCAAGAAGCCTGTCGCCATCGAGGCAGGGATGCGGGCCGCGGTCAGCAGGCGTATCGCGGAGCGGTGGCGGTTGATCGGCTCCGGCGTCCTGAAGTAGCGTTGGTCAGCGTCCTCTTCGACAGCAGCTTCCTCATGGCGATAGTGGAGCACCCCACAACATGGTTCGAGGACATCACCGAGATGGTCGGGAACGTCAAGCCTGTCACTCTTGATTGCGTCGTCGAGGAGCTGAAACGGATCTCAAGCCGCCAGGGAAAACGGTCGAAGTTCGCGTCTCTCGCAATTGAGTTCGCGGGAGACTTCGCGGTGGAGCCCTCGGGAAGCGGTAAGGTCGACGACGAAATCGTTTCCTACGCAATTTCGAAGAACTCCGCGGTCGCCACGGTCGACAACGAGCTGATCAGGACGCTCAAGGCGAGGCGGGTGAAGGTCGTCGGGCTCAGGAACGGCAGGGTCGCGCTTTTCTGAACGCCTCTCGACGTCTCTTCGCTACGGATTAATACTTCATTCTGCGTGAGAGTCGCAATTGCCGTCGTCTCGCGGAGTTCTTGAGCTGAATTATTCCGCGGTCGAAAAGGGGATTGTCAGGTTCATCCGGAAGGTTATGAAGGGCTCAGGAGCCCAGGGCGTCATATTGGGCCTCAGCGGCGGCATCGACAGCTCGGTCGTGGGCGCCCTGTGCGTCAAGGCGCTAGGGAGCGACAGGGTGTCGGCTCTGCTGCTGCCTTCTGACTTCACCCCCATAGGAGACGTTGAGGACGCTTCCGAGCTCGCCGAGCTCTGGCATGTGAAAGCATACAAGCTGAACATTTCCAATGCGACTGACACGCTGAACTCTTTGGCCGGGATGGAGGGGACCAAGATTGCGAAGGCGAACGTTCAGGCCAGGGTGAGGATGATACTTCTCTACTTCTTCGCAAACACCCTGGGCCTCCTTGTAGCAGGGACTGGAGACAAATCGGAGGAAATCTTAGGGTTCTACTCAAAATGGGGGGATGGCGGCGTGGACTTCCTCCCCATCGCTCATCTCTACAAGACCCAGGTTAGGGCGCTGGGAAGGCATCTTGGGCTGCCGCAGAGAATCGTCGAGAAGCCCGCTTCACCCCAACTCTGGTCCGGGCACACAGCGGCCGAGGAACTCCCTGGGGATTACGACGTCCTTGACCCGTTGCTCTACTGGATGTTCGACAGGAAGCTGCCCCTCGCTTCGGCGGCGAAGAAGGCGGGCGTCAGCGTTGGCATCGCAAAGACGATGAAGAAGATGTACGAGGCCTCGGCTCACAAGAGGTCTCTTCCGCCTATGGTCAGACCGCGGTAGCGACCCTAGCTGATTGAACTGAGGACAGCCGCGAAGTATCCCCTTACCTTCGTATCGAATAAGACCAGGACTCCGAAGTAGAGGGCTGCCCCGACCAACACGAGTAGGACGAGCCTGAGGCCATACTCCAAAGCGTCGAGCCTGCCGGGAATCAGTGGCCCGGCAAGAAGATAGACCACCCCGCCCATGAGGGCTCCGGAGCCGACGTAGCCCGCAAGGCTGCGGGACATCGAGAACGCGGCCTTCGACCTCAGGCGAATGACCTTGATTGCGGCCAGCGATGACCACAGCGCCAGTTGAGCCACTGCCCAGTAAAGTGCTAGCTGCGGGAGAGACGTCCCCGCACGAGATCCAAGGAATCCGAGGAAGAAGATGACCGCCACATACGCAGCAGAGAATGCCAGATTGATTGCGGGGACGAACAGGAGGTCGCTCTTGAGGATGCTCTTTGTCCTGTCAACCTCGACCAGGTCCGCTCTTTCTCGGCCCAAAAGCGTTTGGTCCATCGTGACGGAGACGAGGAACGACACAGCTGCGAGAGCGAGGATGACCAGGGCCGGACTGCTCGAGACGTATTCTGGTCTGAGCAAGTACAGGATCTGAGGCGCAAGGGCGATGGCTCCTGCCGCCATAGGAACTGCGAAGAGGAGCGAAAACTCCAGTATTTCTCCTGGGAGTTTCTCTGAACCCTTCCGAAGCATCAACGGGTAGAGTGCCACGGAGAGGTACGAGGAGTAGAAGACTATCGTCGCCACCTGATACGCAGCCTGGTAGTAGCCCGCG
Organism: Nitrososphaerales archaeon; assembly: GCA_032906705.1. Taxonomy (GTDB): domain Archaea; phylum Thermoproteota; class Nitrososphaeria; order Nitrososphaerales; family Gagatemarchaeaceae; genus DASPPF01. The sequence goes on along the minus strand of JAJTZC010000019.1, from coordinate 10,693 downwards.
AGGGTCGTGCCCCCCTGCCCAATCGATGCTGCGAACGTGTCAGCAATGGTGAGGAGGTAGGTCAATGTGACGAGCGTCGGCACATGCCAGTCCCCGAGCCAACGAAGCCCCAACGAGAGCTGGAACTTGTCGAGGGAGGCTGGACGAAGCCTGTACGTCGTGTAGATTCCTTGAGCCAAGTAGGACACTGCGATGGCGATGATCACGCCGTAGATTCCCATCCTGTACACGAAGAGCAGAGGATAGGCCACGAGCAGCTTCGCAGGCTCCGAAAGGAAGAGGGAATATCCGCTGATTGCCGGGTCGTACCCGGAGACGAGAGAAGCGGCGGCCTGCGTCCAGTACGCGAGCGGCACGAGCGCAATCGCGAGCAGGAATGGCCCTACGCTCGAACCGATGACATTCAGGCTGAGGAAGGCAAAAGCGAGGTAGATCCCAATCCCTAGGACGCTTGTGATTTGGTTCATCAGCAGGGCTGTCCTCGCCACTGGCTTGCCCCTGGCGACCTCGCGCGTGGCCCAGTAGGTGATGACCCCGGTGGGATAGGCGGCGAAGGCGACGATGTCGATGATGAACTCCCAGAGGCCGAACTGGGAGGGGGTCAACCACCTCGTAATCATCACCAGAAATAGAAGGCCAGTGAAGACGCTGACTATCCTGGAGGAGAAGACGATGAACCCCGTCCGCCTCGGCTGAACCGCGCTGCTCAATCTGCGCCCACCTAACCATCAGCTCGACGATTATTAGAGAAATGGGGTGTTTTTCCTTGCAAAGATTAATATCGCCCATTCGAAGCGGTGGCTCGGTTTCTCAGCGTTCATGTTTGAGCTCGTCAACCTACAGGACGTTGTCCGCGTCCCACCAGACAAGTTCGGCTCCCCGCTTGAGCAGGTCGCCCTCGAGCTACTGAAGCTGAAGTACGAGAGCACGATCAACCCAGATTACGGCTACCTCATCCTGGTGACCAAGGTCGACGTCGACAAGGTGGGCAAGATCATAGCCGGAGATGGGGCGACCTACCACAAGGTGAGCTTCGAGGTTCTATCCTTCTTCCCGCTGAAGCAGGAGCTTGTCGAAGGCGAGATAGTGGAGGTCACCGACTTCGGCGCTTTCGTCAGGATCGGGCCGGCGGACGCGCTGCTTCATCTCAGCCAGATAATGGACGACTACCTCACGAGCGACGTGAAGTCAGGAATCATAACGGCCTCCCAGAGCAAGAGGTCGTTGAAGGTGGGGAGTAGGGTCAGGGTGAGAATCACGGCTGTGAGCCTCGGGCACGGGATCTCCATGGGCAAGATAGGCGTGACCTGCCGCCAGCCCTTCCTGGGCGCCCTCGAGTGGATTGATGACGAGGTCAGCAAAGCCCAGAAGCAGAAGAAGGCGGACGACAGGACCGAGAAGAAGGCTGCATAGCCGTGAAGGAACTCGCGTGCCGCAAGTGCAAGATGCTTACCAACGAGAAGGCCTGCCCGAACGACGGGACCACGGAGCTGAGCAACGAATGGTCAGGGCTGATAATCATAATCAACCCGGCGAAGTCCCAGGTCGCAAAGACCCTGGGCATCGTCAAACCAGGAAGGTACGCCCTCAAGGTCAGCTAGCGACGATGGCAGGGCAGTATCCCCTCCCGCATGAAATGCGTGCAGAGCTAGCGAGGCCGAGGGGAAGGCTCTTCGTGCCTGTCGAAATCAAGGGAACCGATTTTGCCGCGGCAATTTCCCGTTCCGCATTTGTTGTAACGGTCGGCGACAGGGTAACCGACACCCTCGGAGCGATGGGGAGGGTCCCTGACGTGCAGATCGTCGACGCCAAGGAGAACAGAAACCCGAGGGAGCTCCCGAATGTGCCGTTCTTGGAGCTGTACAAGGTCAGGAACCCCGCTGGGTCGATAACAGAAGAAGCTGTCGAAGGGATTCGACGCGCCTTCAAAGGCAGGAAGCCCGCCAGGGTCCTCGTAGACGGTGAGGAGGACCTACTCGCGTTACCGGCGTTTGTGCTCGCACCGCCATCCGCGATCCTCTTCTACGGACAGCCCGGCGAAGGAATCGTGATGTCTACTGCGGACCCGGCGACGAAGTCGAGGAGCAGAGCGACACTGAAGAAGATGGGGCTTCCCGACACGTTGCTATCTCCGAACCGTTAATATGCGCGACCGGACGGGGTTGCTCGACTTGATTCAAAAGAGGTCGGAGTCGAAGCTGCTCGACAGGAGCTATGTCGAGTTTCCAATGGAAGGGATGGCGGGCAAGCTCAGCAGGAAGGAGGCCGTTGCCATGCTCGCGAAGGAGGTCAATGCACCGCTAGAGAACGTCGGCCTGATTAGGCTCGAGGAACAGTCGGGTACGACCACGGTCGTCGGAAAGTTCTATGTCTATGGTTCACAGGATTCCAAGAAGCGGAACCATCCCAAGCATCTAGAGTCAAGGCTCCTCACCAAAGAAGAGAGGGAGAAGCTCAAGCAAGCCAAGAAGAAGAAGCAGGAACCGGCGCCTGCTCCGGCAGCGGGGGCTAAGAAGTAGGGATGTCGAAGCAGCAGCCAGCCGCCAAGGCTCCGGTACCCGCACCAGCGCCTGCGCCGACTCCGCCAGCGCCCACAGCACCCGCCGAGGAGAAGAAGCCAGAAAAGAAGGAAAAGCCGAAGGCCCCGAAACGCAGAATCCACGCATACAAGTTGTACAAGGTCGAGGGGGAGACGGTCACCAGGCTGCGGAAGGAGTGCCCCAGGTGCGGCAAGGGCTACTTCATGGCGCAGCACGAGAACAGGTTAACCTGTGGCAACTGCGGTTACACGACGTACACATCAAAGAGCTAGGAGAACTCCGCCATCACTCCTCTGAGCATGCTCGCCATGCCCGGAGTTAGGAACGGCCGGAAAGGGGCGAGGTAACGGTTGCCTCTGGCTCGTTCAACAGCCTCTCTCCCCGCTGACGAAACGTAAGCCTCCAAGAAAGTTTCCGCGACCTCCTTCATCTTGTCCTCCTTGAGGGAGAGCTTCGCAGTGTAGTACAGGAACTCGGCCAGGTCCCATGCGGCGTCCCCGCCAAGGACGGCCTGTTCCAGGTCGGTCAAATAGAGGCCGTCCCTCGCTACGACCACGTTGCTCGCCTTGGCGTCGCCCAACGCAAGCCCGGCGCGGTGCACCTTCGCCAGGACATCGCCGTATTTTGCGATTCTTCCCAGTCCGTCGCGCGCGCCACTCATCAGCCCTTCAATCACCCTTGACAGCGGCGGGCCCTCTACGAAGTCCTTCACAATCACGCGCTCGTCTGGCGCCACTGCAACTATCATTGGCGTGAGCACCCCCTTCTCCCGCAAGGTGATTGACGATTGGTACTCGCGCTCGAGTCTGGCCATGGGCGTCATGCTGAACTTCCTCGCGGTCACGGCCCAGACGCCGAGAATCGCCCACTTGAGCGACCTCACATCTGAGAAATTCTTGACTACGAAGGAACGCTCCCGAGATCCGCCCCTGATTGTCACCACCCTGGTGGTGGTGTACGGCTCGCCCAGGATCCGCTCGCTGACAGCGTAGTCTGCGAAGCCAGCCAATTTCGCGAGTTGGTCGTTAATCTTGGCAGCCTCTGGGACGAATTGCCCCTCGTCGAGCTTGAGAAGACTCTTCGGCCTCTCGAGCTCCGTGGGGGGCTCCGGCCGCTCCCTCAGCCTCCTAAACTTGGAGAGTGCTTCCCTCCTGAAGACCCCCAGCCCCACACGCCCGGCGTATCCGTGGACAGCATACTGCGTGATCCCCCTTGCCGTCAGGGAGAAGAGCGACAAGACTTTGGTGAAGGCGTCCCCCTTCATCTTCTCCGGGTGGACCTTGACACCGCCGGCATCGGCATGCAGGAATCCTCTCGAAGCGAGCGACGTGGCCGCCTCCTTGAACCCGTTCGTCGAGAATGTTAGGTTCTCCCTGCTTCGCGAGCACGTATACGTTTGGACATAGCTGTACAATGCCGGGGGGTAGACTACCGCCCGCTTCCTCAGCTTCTCGAAGAGGAAGTAGTCGTACGGCGCGGTGATGTGCCTGCTGAAGTCGCCGTAGTCAGTGGAGAGCTCGAAGAGGGCCTCCACGATCACCCGCTTCTTGTACTCGACCTCCACCTCCCTCAGCAGCTGCTCGCCCTCGATGGGCTCGTAGAAGTTCAGCAGGCGGCCGACCACGAACTCGCCCAAGTATCCGGTCCTCGCGTCCTGGCGGAGCATGTCTTCGTCGACTATCAGCGCGGACGTCTCGACGGGCTCCTTCACGTACTTGTATCTCACCCCCTCTCCGAACCGCCTTGCGACCACGAGTATGTCGTAGTCGGAGTCGGGCCTGGCGTAGCCGGCCACCTTCGAACCGTAGGCACAGACCGCTGCTATTGACTTCGGGCCGACGAGGGCGCGGGCTGCTTCCGCGAGGTCTTGCCTTTCTGCCTCCCTGAGCCTCAACGTTTCATCTTCTCTTCGATCTGTGATATCTTCGCAAGGACGGCGCCGTCGAATCTGGTCGAGGCGACTGTGCTCATGCCTAGCCTGATTACGTTCTCGTCCGGGGAGCTCAGCCTGACTGGCAAGCCCTTTGAGAGCCAGCCCTCCTCGACTTTCTTGTTAAGACTTGGGTCGGAGAGCCCGTCTCTGAACTTCCTCCTGACCAGTATCACGAGCGATTTCTCGCTGAACACCAAAGAAGGCGGCACAGTTCTCTCGGTGTCCGCGTATGTCGCTTCGAACAATGTCGTGGCCCTTTCGTCGCTGACCACATTGGTGCTGTTCAGTCTCCTGACAAGGTCGACATAGTGCGCGAATTCATGGGCCGCGACCGCCTCGAGGGTACCCTTGGGGGAAAAGGCGACCAAGGCGGCAGTGAACTGGACGAGGATTGTCAGATTTCCAGTTGCCGTGGTGGGAATGACCCGTGCGAAAAGGACGCCGGCCTGGCCGAACTCGGCGCCGGTCTTCGATATCGGGAGGACGGGCTCGACGTAGTACGGAGGGTACCTGAGCCCGCTCGCTCGTTCGACCCTGCTTATGGCTCCTGTGAGATACTTCATCCTGCTTCTGACCTTCCTCGCGAGAGGCCGCGGGATCTTGCCCTGCAGCTCTGCCTGATTCAGTACGACCAGAGGGTCCACGATTTTTTGCCGGGCGTTGGAGTTTAAGAGTCTTCGCGGCTCAGTCTACGATCCGGAACTTTACGGGCGGTATCTTCCTCGAGACCTCCATGAATATCTCGACGGCGATGACCCCGGGCAACTTTCCGATTGTGTCGTAGACTGTCTTGTGCAGCTCGTCTAGCGTCTGGCCCCTCAGGTTGATCCAGAGGTCGAACCTGCCCGTAATCTCTCTGATCAGCCTGATTGAATCGAGCTTCTCGATCTCCGATATCACCGCCTCCCTCAGCTTGGGGTCGATGTTGATGCCTGCCATGGCGGATGCTGTCAGTCCCAGCTTGTCCTCGCTGACTAGGATGGTGAACTTCTCGATAATCCCCCGCTTCTGCAGGCGCTTTATCCTGCTGTAGGTGACTGACAGGTTGACGCCGAGCTGTTTGCTGAGCTGGGGGACAGAAATGGACGCATCAGCGTACAGGGCCGACAAAATCTTCATGTCAACCTCGTCTAGTTTGCTCAAAGATGCACGACCTTCTGAAATTATTGCAAGAGAAAGGGGTTATTTAGGTTTCTTGATTTCACACATTTGGAACCTATTATCCAAGCAAACTAGCCAGCCTTCCGCTCTTCTTGCACTTTCTTCAGGTTCACCTGGTATATCTCCTCAGTGATCGTGTTCCCCCTGACCAGCCTCCGCTTCTTCAGGCCTTGCTCCTTCGACTTGAACCCGACCCCGGCGGTGAGGAGCACGTACTTCTTGCCCCCGCCCAGAATGTCGGAGCGCATCGGAAAGCCCGCCTTGTCGCTCCCGCCAGTTATCTTGACCTTCCCAAGCCCGATGGCGGTGGCATCGACAACCTCTCCGAGCTTCCTGCCTACTAGTAACTGGGCCTCGGCGTCCTTCACCTCTTTGGACTCCGCCTTCTGGGTGGCGGGGTCTGAGACGACCAGCTTGAACTGAGCCATTCCTCGCCCCCCGATTGTGTCTTGGATATAAACGACGCTAGAATCCGTAGAGCGGGTCGCTCACGGACTTCACTTTGACAATCTCCTCCAGCGCCTTCAGGTCGTCCTCTGAGAGAGCTGCGAGGAACTTGCTCCTCAGCAGCTTGACTTCGTGGCTCTTTGGCTGAGAGAAGAGTGTGTCGTTCTCCTTGATCGACCTGCCCAGCGTGGGCCCGCGGACCGATATGGCCGCCTTGTCGCCCAGCTTCACCTGCTGGATGGGCTTCCCCTTGTCCTGAATCTGTTCCACCACTCCGAGTTCCTTCCCTTCCCGGTCCATCAGCTTCACCTTCGGCCTGAGCTTTCCTGCGAGTATCTCCACGCCGAAGACTGCCGGGTCGTTGTTCCTGAAGAAGTCCCCTGGTATCGCGCGCAGCTTGCACGGGGGCGTGATGTTTGATAGGGCAGCCCGTTCGTCCTCGGCTCGCTTCTTGGCTGCCCAGTCGACGTAGCTGTCGATGACCTCGTAGATGACACTGGATGCGAAGATCGGTGTCTCCGACGCGAACTCCCTGGTGTCTGCCAGCACCTTGGAGTCGAACGCGAGTATCGCCGCGAGGTATGGGTCGTGGTCGCCGACCACTCCCGCGTTCACAATGTCGTTCCTCGAGATGTCCCCTATGTCGCCCTCACGCACCGGGATGCCCCTCTCCTCAAGCATCCGAAGGAGCGCCTCGAGCCCGCCGACGCTGCCCGCCTTCACTATCACCCCCATGTTGTCTGTCTTCACCACTATGCTTGTGAGCTCTTTTTCCATCTCGGGTTTCAGCTCCGCGAACTCGGAGTCAGAATGGAACGAGACCACGGACGTGCCAGGGACGACACCCCTGAGGTCGGCGGAGACGAGTTTGACTCCTGCAGCCGCATAGACTTCGGGAACGCTCGTGAACTTGTCGCGCGGGTCCCTCATCTCGTCCAGTGGCTTTGGCATGAAGAGGGCCTTCACCTTCGACCTGAGGGCCCCGTCTCTCCTTACCAGTGCTATGCTGTCGCCCACCCTTAGCTTCCCCTCCGTCAGGATGACGTTGGCGGTCTCCCCGATTCCAATCTCTTCCTGCATCTCAAGGATAATCCCCCTTCCGTCGTGCCCTTCTCCGATCAAGTGCAGCTTGCCTCGCAGGAACTGCTGGGCAAGGCCAATCAGCATCGCCAGGAGCTCAGGGATTCCGGAACCATATCTGGCCGAGACAGGAACGATGGAGACCTGCTGCTTGAAGTCCTTGACCCTGTAATAGGCGTCAGACTGGAACGAGAGCCTTGAGAGGCCACCGACTACATTGTACAGCCTCTCCTCGAACTCGTCGTTCCATTCCGGGGTCTGCTCCTTCATCGTTTGTAGGAGAGGTCCCCTGCTCTCCTTCCGCCAGCCCTTGATCATGTCTATCTTGTTCAGAGCGACCAGGAACGGTACTTTCCGTTGCTTGAGGATGTCTATGCTCTCCAGCGTCTGGTTCTCGAGTCCCTTTAGGATGTCGACCACCACGATCGCGATGTCCGCGGCCGAGCCGCCCCTCATCCTCAGGTTGGAGAAGATCTCGTGGCCCGGAGTGTCTATTACGAGAAGCCCTGGCACTTCCAGTTCTCCCCCCGCCTTTTCCAAGAGAGAGCCGCTGATTGCCCGGAGGGTCTCGAGAGGGAAGAAGCTGGCGCCTATCTCCTGCGTGATCCCGCCGGCTTCCCTCGCCTGGACGGCTGTCCCCCTTATCTTGTCAAGCAGCGAAGTCTTTCCGGAGTCGACGTGACCGAGAACTACCACGACGGGCTGACGCAGCCGCGCTCCAGCTTCCGACATTACCCAGGAACACCTCGCCTCTCGAGAACCCGCACCCTCTATAGCCTGAAGAAAGCCCTGCTCTCTTTGGAGAAGCTCTCGCTGGAGTCAGAAGCATGAATCACGTTGTCCGTGAGCCCCAGGGCGAGGTCGCCCCGCACCGTACCGGGCGCCGCCTCCCAGCTCTTCGTGGCCCCCACCATCCTCCGGACAGTCGCCACCGCGTCCCTCCCTGACACCACAGCGCCGACAACTGGTCCAGAAGTTATGAACGCGACCAGCTCGCCGAAGAACGGCTTGTCCCTGTGGACGCTGTAGAACTCCTCGGCCTGCTGCTTGGTCATCGTGATCATCTGAATCCGCTTCATGGAGAAGCCCTTCGTCTCGAATCGCGAGAGGATTTCCCCTACTAGACCAAGCCTGACGCCATCGGGTTTCACGACAATCAAGGTGTCCTCCGTCTGAGAGCTCATTCCGGCCTCTCCTTCCTAGCCCACTTCAGCTTCCTTGGATCGCGCCTGAGCTTTAGGTCGTTCACCCTGCACTTCGAAGAGCAGTACGACTTTGTCGAGCCGTCGTTCTTTACGAGGAGGATGCCGAGACCGAGGCGAACCTCTCCCCCGCAGAACGCACACCGTTTAGGAACATACAATACAAGACGTCACCCACCGAATCTTGTCAACCTCGACCACGCTCCCTATAAAAACTGTCATCACCTTGAGACGAGAATCTCAGGGAGAACTGGGGCGGAGCTACAGCACCGAGGCGCTTGACGCGAACGATGATGCTAGAAGGAGCGTAAGCAAAGCACTTACTTGACTTTACGCGCCTCTCTCTCAGTCTCTCTCAAAATCAGTACATCAGCCATCCTGATTGGACCCTTCACATTGCGCGTCAGTATCCTTCCCTTCTCTTTGCCTTCGAGGATCTTGACCCTCACCTGAGTAATCTCGCCCGCGACGCCGGTCCTGCTCACGATTTGGACCACTTCGGCTGGAGTAAGGGTTTCGACTTCTTTCTTGCTGCTCATGCCGACTTCTTCAGCTTTGTCAGCGCCTGAACGACCTGCTCAAGCGTCTGGGCACCCTCGCCCGCGTCGAGCACAGCTGCCGAGGCCGTTGGAACATCGATACCGATGGCCGGACCGATGGCATCCTTCGAGGGCACGAAGACGTACGGGATCTTCCTCTCTTCGCATAGGATTGGAAGGTGCGCGACGACCTCTGGAGGCTGCACGTCCTCAGCGATAACGACGAGCTTCGCGACCCCTCTCTCTATCGCCTTTGTTGCCTCGTTGGTCCCCTTCCTGACCTTCCCGCTCCTTGAGGCCTGCCTGAGGACTTCGTATGCTGCCTCTGCTACTTCCTTTGGGGTCTCGAACTTCACGTAGTACGGTGTTGGGGTCATCTAACATTCTCCCACCTTCGCCCTTCGAACCTTGGATATAAACGGTTCCGAAATCGGACCGTCCAAGAATGGCGGTGAGGCGCGACGCGCTATGGGACCAGCAGGATCTTGCCCTCTATCTTCCTCGATTCGAGAATTTCGTGGGCCTGCTTGGCGGATTTCAGCGGAAGCTCGCGGAAGATGCGGGGCTTCAGCCTCTCTTCAGCGACGAGTCGCAGTACCCGGACGAGCGCCTCTCTCCTGAATGCGAAGACGCCGACAATGTTCAGCTCATTCCTGTACAGTCTTCCGACGTCGACCGTCGAGGCCGCACCCGACGTTAGAGCCACCGAAAGGACTGTGCCTCCCTTGGCGAGAGACTCGAGGCTCTTCTCCCAGGTGTCTCCTCCGACGTCGTCGAACACATAATCGACCCCATGGCCTCCTGTGATTTCCTTCGCCCGAGCAGGCACGTCTTCGGTCGTGTGGTCTATGAAGTGGTCAGCGCCGTTGTCAATCACGAACGTCCTCTTCTCTTTCCCACCCGCCACCCCGATCACCTGCGCGCCGAGCAGCTTCGCCACTTGCACGGCAGCATGCCCCACCCCACCAGCCGCGCCCCAGACCAGGATGGTGTCTCCGGGCCGAACGCAAGCGCGCTCAGCGAAGGCGCTCCAGGCGGTGGCGAAGTTGACCGGAACCGCGGCGGCCAGCTTCGGGTCGAGCGAACCCGCGTCAACCAGGTTTCGGGCCGGGACCTTCACGTAGTCAGCGTATCCTCCATCAGCGACCGCGCCAAGGAGCCCGCCGCTGACGCACCTGTTCGGATAGCCGGCAAGGCAATACCTGCAAGACCAGTCTGAGAGGCTGGGATAGACAACGGCTCGTTGGCCGACTTTCAGCTCGGTAGCGCGCGGGGGGGCCGAGGCGACCTCGCCACACACGTCGGCACCCAAGATATGCGGAACGTAGGTCTTGTACCGCCCACTCCTCAGCCAGATGTCGATCCTATTCACCCCGCAAGCCGCGACCTTGACAAGGACTTCGCCCTCGCTCGTCGATGGCGTCGGCGCGTCGCCGTATTTGAGAACCTCTGGACCGCCAGGCGATTCGAATCGGACAGCCTTCAAACCGGTCGGGCTTTCGTTGCTCGTTCAATATTTAAGCTGGGGTCGGCGGGCGAGGGGACGTTGCGAAAAGTTCTCGTGACCTCGGAGATTCTCGGACAAGAGAACCTGAAACGACTGTCAAAGTTCGCAGAAGTGGTCGAGTCTTGGAGGCTGGACGAAAGGACCATCCAGGACGTTCTTCCCAACATAGACGCTGCCATCGTTCTCTCTTGGCCTCGTTTCTTCACACGCGAGAACCTGGCGAGGATGCTCAGGCTGAAGTTCATACAGACTCTCATGGTGGGCGTCAACCACGTCCGATTCGG
>JAJTZC010000018.1:0-25205 GCA_032906705.1 Nitrososphaerales archaeon | reverse complement strand
GCGGACATCGGATACATTCCGGACGCCGTGACCGACGTAGTGCTGGCGAAGGGACTGATCTGCTGCATGCTCGACCACGAAGGCGCGTTGCGGGAGATACGACGAATCTTGAAACCAGGAGGCAGGGTCTTCTTCAGCGTGACCAAGTTCGGAGGCAAGAAGGACAGAAGGAGAGTGGACAAGGGAGAATGGGAAAGCATCCTTTCGCGTTTCGTAGTCAAAAGCAGGGGCGAGGGGCTCACGAACCGGTGGGCGTGGGCTCTGAAGAGCTCTAGCGGCTAAGTGGGACCCTGGGTATCAGTCACATTTGTGGGCGGTTGTGCTGCAGCCGCGCCGGCTGATGCTCACCCGAAGAATATGTTGCCAATCAGTTTGATGAGGAAGCCGATGGTTCCGACAACCGCGATGCCAAGGCTGACAAGCTTCAGGTAGAGTGTGAACTCCTCCCTGCCGCTCTTGTGGGACAGCCTGAATATGGATTGCACGGATTTCAGGAAATCTCTGAACCCCATCTTTCAGACTTCGTTCGAGGCTCCCCGCCGCTTATATGTTTTGGCGGAATTGAGGGCAAGGGTTAATTCAAAGCGGCGACGAAAAACCCCTCCTGATGACCGTCGCGCCGTTCTCAGTATCTTGCTCCTCCTGCGCCTGCGGAGAGAGCTCGTGCGCGAGCTGCATAACGCCAGCTGAGTGCACCAACTGCGTTTCATGCTGCTGCCCAGACACTCATCAGTCTTGGAGGCATTCCAAGATAATCAGAGGGATCAAGGTGGAATACATCAGCGCGGGATGGATGGGAGTCGAGGCGGTTGGCGCGATAGCCGCGGGATTGGTTGCGGGCAGCCTTGCCCTCCTGGCGTTCGGCGGCGACAGCCTGGTGGAACTCCTCTCTGGGTTTGCGGTGCTGGCTCATCTACGGAGAGACGAAGGAAGCCAGGAAGGGCATGGTGGGGGCACTGCGAGGCTCGCGAGCGGCTTGCTCTTCGCTCTCATTCCCGCTGTCGGCCTGGGTGCGGCGTACTCGTACTTTGCAGGCCTGAGGGCAGCGGGGTCGCCGTGGGGGCTCGCCATCGCAGCCGGTTCGGCAGTCATCATGCCATACCTCTGGCTGGAGAAGAGGAAGTTAGGGAAGGAGACTAGATGCCTGCCCCTTGTGTTCGACTCGGTTGAGTCGGCGACCTGCTTCTTCATGTCAGTCGCGCTCTTAGGAGGGCTGGCGTTGGAATTCTTCCTCGGACTTTGGTGGGCTGACTACCTGGCGACTGGGGCGGTACTCGCCTTCGTCGCGAGAGAGGCCGTAGAGTCGTACCACGAGCTCAAAGGAACGACGTAGCCGGAACGGCCCGCTCCATTCACTCGTGCGGTCCGAAGGGGCTTCGCATCATTAATACCAGTTGTGGCTCGACATATGCGAGATGATTCCCCAAGGGGAGCCAGCGACCGTGCTCGTGGCAACTTCGAACGAACCCGCTTCGTCGACGCTGGCGGCAGCCCTGATCAACCGACATGGCTTCGAGTCGACAGGGGTCAACCTTCTCGGGAAGCCGGTATACCAGAAGGATTCGATACTGCTCTTCTTCTTCGAAGGTGTGATCGTTGAGCCGCCGGACCTTGACGCGTACTTCAACCCTCAGGCGTACATCTTCCTCTCAAGGCACAGCGCAGAGTCTGGCATTGCCGCACTGACGGCCCACACCACTGGGAACTTCTCTGCGGAAGCGAAGCACGGCGGAAGGGCGAAAGAACTCAGCAGGGTCAACCCAGACCTGTTGAAGAACTACATGAACACCCTCTCGAGCAGGAAAGCCAAGGTGGAGAACTACGACATCACCATCGAGGCGACGCACCACGGGCCCACGTCGCTCGCGAAACCCGTTCTCTTTGTGGAGATAGGGTCAACGGAAAGGAACTGGAGCGATACCGCGGCCGCAGGGATAGCGGCAGATTCGTTGATGGAGAGTCTCCAGCAGCGCAAGGTCTGGAGCAAGGTCGCACTGGGATTCGGTGGCACCCACTACCCTGACAAGTTCACCGGGCTCTTGGCGGACAGCGACGTGGCGCTCTCCTTCGTTGTCCCCAAGTATGCGCTGAAGGATGTCGATGAGGCTATGATGGGGGAGATGCTCTCGAAGACTACTGCGCCAGTGAGGTACGCGGCCTTGGACTGGAAGGGGCTGGGCGAACATAAAGATAAGATATCGAACCTCGCGGGGAAGTTTGGACTAGAGGTGATGAGGGTCTGAGCGTCTCGAATTTCGCGGCGAGAGTTTACCGGCTGACGTCCAAGGTCCCGTCTGGAAAGGTCACAACTTACGGGGCCATAGCACGCAGGATGGGTATGCCTAGAGCGAGCAGAGCGGTCGGAGCGGCTCTGAGGGCCAACCCCACCCCGATAGTCATCCCATGCCATAGGGTTGTGAGGCAGGACGGGAGCCTGGCTGGCTATGGCGGAGCCGGAGGGGTGCCCACCAAGGCGAGGTTGCTGATAAAAGAGGGCGTGAGGGTCAGGGACGGGCGAATCGACCTTTCCGAGTTCCTCTTCAGCGGTTTCTGACTAGGGACGAGAGATCTTTCCTTCCCAGGAGCAGGAAGCACAGCATTGCCTTCGCAGTGTGGAGTCTGTTCTCAGCCTCATCGAAGACTGCGGACTGCGGGCCGTCGATGACGTCGGCAGTGACTTCCTCGCCCCTGTGGGCCGGGAGGCAGTGCTGGAAAATCGCGCCCCGTTTCGCAAGGGACATCAGGCGTCTGTTGACCTGGTACTTTGGCAGGAATGTCCTGACCCGTTTTGCCCTTTCCTGCTCCTCACCCATTGAGATGTACGTGTCAGTCATTACGCAGTCGGCGCCCTTCACTGCGCGCTCGGGTTCGTTCACTAGAGTGATGCTACCGCCGGTCGAGCGCGCTAGCGCTGAGCCCTCACTGACGGCAGAGGCCAGCGGCCCGTACCCTATTGGGGTGGCCGCAGTGAAGTGGATCCCGGTTATGGCGGAGCCGTATAGCCAGGAGTTGCACACGTTGTCCCCGTCGCCGACCCAGGCGACATGGAGTCCCTCGAGCTTTCCTGCGCGCTCCCTGAGCGTGAGTAGGTCCGCGAGAGTCTGCATCGGGTGGAAAAGGTCGCTCAGCCCGTTGATTACCGGGACGCTCGAAGCCGTGGCCAGCCTCTCGAGGTCGCCGTGTTTGTTCACCCTAGCCATCGCGGCGTGCACGTAGCGCGAAAGCACGCGAGCGGTGTCCTCGATTGTCTCACCCCTTCCCAGCTGCAGCTCGCTTGTGCTAAGGCTGATTGGGAAAGCCCCAAGCTCTTTGACGGCAACCTGGAAGCTGACCCTTGTCCTGGTGCTCGGCTTTTCGAAGACCATCGCGACCGACTTGCCCTTCAGGGTATTCGACCCGAGCCCTGAGGTTCTGCGCCGCTTGAGCGAAGCTGACAGGTCGAGTAGGAGCTTCATGTCGGCCGTAGAGAGTTCGGCCAGACTGAGGATGTCCTTTCCCTTCAACGTCGCACCGCACGCAGCGGAGGCTGGGCGTTTAAGCTATCCTAATCGAACAGGGAGGCGAGGAACTTGCGGTAATCGAATGGGATTAGGTCGCCGTACTCCTGACCCACCCCAAGAAAAAGAATTGGCTTGCCTGTCGAGTAGACGATGGAGAGCGCAGCGCCTCCGCGCACGTCCGCGTCTGCCTTCGTCAGAATGACGCCGTCGAAGCCCGTGTACTTGCTGAAGAGCTCGGCCTGCGAGACCGCGTCGTTTCCCGTCAGGGAGTCGCCCACGAATATCTTGAAGTCGGGGTTCACCACCCTCAGGATCTTGGACATCTCTTCCATCAGGTTCTGGTTGGTCTGCATCCTACCTGCGGTGTCGATGAGCAGGCAGTCCACGTGATGGGCCTTCGCGTATAGCAGGCCGTCCCTCCCAACGGCAGCCGGGTCAGCTCCGTAGCGCTGAGAGACCACCTTCATCGCTATCCTGTCTGCGTGCTCGGTGAGCTGCTCTATCGCGCCCGGCCTGTGAGTGTCGCCCGCTGCGGTGACCACTGATACGCCGTTCTTCTTGAGCATGGACGCGAACTTCGCGATGGTGGTCGTCTTGCCTGTCCCGTTTATCCCGAGGAAGAGGATCGCGTAGGGCTCGCCCCCCTTGTTCTTCTCCCTGATGTTTGCCAGGAGGTCGGCCGTGCCGGCCTCGGCGAAGGTCTTCTCGAGATTTGACAGGAGTGCGTCCTTTACCGTCCCGGCGGCGTCCTCCGCGCGCTCGATCTTGATTCCGGTCAGCGCCTTCTTCACCTGATCCGTGAGCTTCTCCGCCACCTCCTGCGCGACGTCAGCCTCGATGAGTGCGAGCTGGAACTGGAACGCGATGTCTTCGAGCTCCCCTTCTGAGAGCTTCCTCTCACGGACGACGGAGGTGACCGAGGAAAAGGCCTGCTTCAGCCTGTCGAACACAGCTAGCCCTTCTGGTTCGCGCGAGAGACGATCGTCTGGAGAAGTTGCTGGTCGGCCTGAAGCCTTTCCGCAATCTCGTTCCTTTGGCCCAGAATCGAGACGATTGAGTGCTCGACATCCTTGGCGCGGGTCTCGAGGACAGCGAGCGCCTCTTCTCGCGTCTTCTCGATCACTACGCTGGCGCCGATGTTGACGAGGACCTTGTCCACGCTTGGCGCCGGAGACCTGACCATCGCCCCTCCCCCTATCTGGGTGAGTACCTCTCCTTTGCCCTTCCCGCTCAGCCCCTTTATTGCGTCAAGGGCCGAACGGTTCTCAAGAAGTGCCCGCTCGAGTAGATTCTGCCTTGATGAGAGCTCGTTGTATGTGCTCTCGAGGACCCTTATCTCGACGACGAGGTTGTTTACTTTGTCTTCGTCAGATGCCCCATTACTCAAAACAGTCTGGCCTTCGGTTATTTCTCAAACCTTCAGCGCCCTCGTTATAAAGACGAGCTCAGGTCCGGTCGTCTGGCTTCCGACAACGGCGTTCTTCGAGTTTGCGACCACCCCGGAAGCGACGAAGGGCACTCCCCTGTTCACCGAGGTTGGATACGCTTCCACGCCGAACATCTCTCCGATTCTTTCCACCCCGGACTCGCCCAGGCCTGGGTAGACGGCGACCCCGCTGTTGGTCGCGACGACGAGCGAGCCGACCTGATAGAATTCGCCGATCGCCATCCGCTCGACCTCGGTCCCGAGAACGTCGCGAATTTGGGAGATTGCTTTGTTCTCGAGCACCGGGGAGGCGAGGGCGAATTTGTCGTTGGTTGCCACGAGATTGCCCGCAGCTGTGAACTTCGATTCTAGCCGCGCGATGTTGATGCCAGTCGCCCTGGCGATTTCCGACATCTCTCTTTCCTCAGCGAGGCGCGACACCAGGGCGCCGTTGTTATTGAGCGCAACGAGCGGGCCCAGCAATCTTGACTCTCCTATCGAGGTCGGCAGGGGCGTAACTCCGAGGTTGTTGGAGAGCCTTTCGCTCTTGGTCGAGGCTAGGCCCTTCGGGACGAGAAGCACCCGGTCGTTCGCCCTCATGAAGACGCCCACGTTGGGGCTGCGGTAGATGTCTGCGAGATGGAGTCCCATTGGGTACACTTATTCTGATTCGGGGGGGAGCCGGACAGAGACCAGCCCGTCCTCGTCCCTCTCCATCTCCAGCTTGATGCGCCTAGGCGGCTTCCTAATTCCCCGAGCCCAGATAAGCTCGTTCACATCCACCTTGATCTTCACCTTCGACGCCTTCATGTGCCTGATTGTGAACTCCTTGATGATCCGTATGGCAACCTTGGCCCTGCGGTAGGGAGGGGCCTCGAACGCGTTCCGCAGGGGAACCATGTACACTCTCGTGAGCGACTCGACCTTCTCTTCAGACATGGGCTATCACTTGAAGCCCAGCTTGCGGCGCCGCCACGCCCTTTTCTTTGGGTTGCTTCTGACGCGCCTGTTCGTCTTCACTATGACCCAGGTGGGGACGGATTTCGCCCGCTTGGTCGCCTTCGTCAGCCTGTTCTTCTTCGACTTGTCCTTCACTCTGGCCATGTCATATCCTCCTGATCTTGATCTCCCGCTTCTTCTCCTGGAGGGCCTGCAGCATCTGCTTGACCTGCTCGTCGTCGACCGCGCGCTTCAGCTTGCCGCTTGTGGCCATTTGGACGACGTATTCCTCGATCGACGATGCTAGCTCGGGCTTCACCATCTTGACGTTCGCTAATCGCTGCCTCGCCTCTGAGGTGAGAGCCATCCTGAGCACGCCTTCTCTCATCGCCCTCCTCTCGGCTACCTCCTTCTCGTCGGGCTTCCTTCCCTGCTCCGACATGATCAGCCGTACCTCGCGAGCGCCTTGTTCTCCTTGGTGAGCTCGGCGAAGAGCTCCCGGCTCAGCTTGTCGAGCATCGCGGTCCCCTTTGGCGTCAGGACGCGCCCCTTCTTTGGAACCTTTGTTATCAGCCCGGCCTGCTCGAGCTGCTTCATTATCCTCCTGATTGAAGAACTTCCGGCGTCCCTGTGGTGCTTTGGGTTGTATCCGACGGCCTTACTGCCCCCGTATCCTCGCTCCAGCTCTCCCACGCCGAGCGGACCATGTAGGTAGAGCTTCCTCATTACAGACGCGGCTCTCGCGAACCACCAGTCTGGCGAGTGAGGCGGACGCTCAGCGTGCGAGCCCGTCTTCACGAACTGGGCCCACTCAGGGGGCTCCATTCCGGGGAGCCTCTTCACCTCGCCTGCTAGGACATCGAGAAGTTTCTCGGAGGGCACGTCATAGACGTTCACCATTGAATATCACGAATTGGAATTTCCGCCGTCGGTTCTGTCTATTTAAGCCATTTTCAGGATTTTTCGCGAAGTGTGGCCGCACATCATGCAAGTGACGCGCAGGAGGGCTGGCTTCCCGTGTCCGAGCCTTACCCTTGCGTTGACGCCGGGGACGATCAGCTTCTTGCAACCACGGCAGACGAACCTCCTGAGAGAGTAGTCGAACCTGACGTTGTACCGCAGCATCACCTTCCTCGCAAGGTCGGCCTGCTTCGTTGCAAGCGCAAGATCTTCCCTCGATGTCTTCACCGAGGATTCCAGGAGAGCTCGGGCTGCCTTTTCTGCATCGGCCTTGGCGTCCCTCCTCGTCTTCACGCGAGCCGCTTGGAGGGCAAAGGAATTAACCGTACCAGAGGAGCGTGATTCTGTTTGAAGCTGAATTTGGTCTTCGCCGAGTCGGCACTCGAATTGGT
This sequence comes from Nitrososphaerales archaeon, assembly GCA_032906705.1. Classification (GTDB taxonomy): domain Archaea; phylum Thermoproteota; class Nitrososphaeria; order Nitrososphaerales; family Gagatemarchaeaceae; genus DASPPF01. The sequence goes on along the minus strand of JAJTZC010000018.1, from coordinate 17,988 downwards.
GCCGAAGGAACTTGGGAAGGACCAGTCAGTGTTGAGCGACGCCAGGCGAAGAGAGACAGACCCGTCGCGAATCCTCCTCGACAGGAGCTTCCACCATAGGGCGATGCTGAAGTTGGAGGACGGGCTGAAGCGCGGGAGGCCAGACCTCGTTCATGTGGCACTCCTGAGCGTCACCGGCACTCCGCTCTACATGGACGGAATGGTGAAGGTCTTTGTCCATACGTACCCGGACGAAGTGTTGGAGTTCCGGGAGAAGACGAGAGTGCCCAAGAGCTACTTCAGGTTCAGGGGGCTGGTCGAGCAGGCACTCGCCGAGAGGCCAAACTCGGGCCTTGTGAAGGTCTACGGGTCCAGCTTCGAAAGGCTCGTCAAGGGCCTCGGGTCGGACTCGGTGATTGGACTCTCGACGCAGGGGCGTCGGACGACCATGGATGAGCTGAGCTCGATGATTGGAGCCGCGAGGAAGCCCTGCGTTGTCATCGGGGGGTTCGCGCACGGAAACTTTTCTCCGAAGGCGCTCGAGGCGATGGACGAGTTGGCGAGGATTCATGCGAAGCCGCTCGAAGCGCACGTAGTTGCCGCGCGGGTCGTCTATGAACTGGAGAGGCACCTGTCGCGAACCAACGATTAAAAGGAGTCAACCTGGCTCGTCAAGTCGTGCGGTCGTCGTCCAGATCTATCATAGAGGAAAATCTGGTCTAGGACATCAGCCCTCCAAGCTGGTAACCCGGGTTCAAATCCCGGCGACCGCACAGTGCCTGTTCTGGCGCATCAGCAATCGGTTCCCAGAAGCGGAAATCGTGTCACGTGTCTATATGCAACCGAAAGGCAGAAACCCAACATTAGCCAAAGAAGGGGATGGTCTTGGGAAGAGAGGGAAAAAAGAAAAAGAAAGAGAAAGTGAGAGTGAGGAAAGAAGAGAGGCTGGCGCGGAGAGGGTCACCGCCCGGAACAGGCTGAGGGGCGGGCAGTCTATCTATTCGTGCGCAGGAAGCTCTTGACGTCCTTCTTGTAGTAGAGGAAGTACGTGATTATGCCGAAGTCGACGAGTATCGCGACGTGCATCATCGTACAGTAGATGCAGATCGTCCTGAGGATTAGAAACTCGACGACCATCAGGTAGGGCACGATTATCAGGCCAAGGAACCGCCACGCGAATAGGACCCTGAATGCCTTCGCGTAGAACCAGTCGCTCCCAAAGGCCACGAGGCAGACAAGCGCCAGGCTGACGATGAAGTAGGCCGAAGCCAGGAGGTCGAGGTTGAGGCCGTAGATCGAGTTGTATTGGCTGGAGAGGACTGCCTCGCAGTTCAGCGATATCCCGAGGAACGATTGGTTGGGGTAGCAGACGGGCAGCTGCTGGCGCAGGGTGTCGTAGAGGTAGAAGACTATGCTGGAGGCGGTGATCCCGAGCAGCGACATAACAATCAGGACCAGGAACTTCGGCCAGCTTATCCTCATGCCGAAGGCCCCAGGTGAGCGGTCATTTAACTGCCTGATGCCGAGAGATTCGTCCCGCGCCCAACCCAGGCCTTTCGGGAGATGTGTCGCCTGACGAACCTACGGAATAACCTGGATGGTGCCTTTCATCCAGGTCGGATGTATCGTGCAATAGTAGTGATAGGTGCCAGGAGCCGTGAGGGTGATTGTAAACGATTGCCCTTGGTTCAGGATGCCCGAGTCGAAGCCCTGCGCGCCAGCCGGCGCAGATGACGACTTCACGGTGTGCTGGAGGGGATCGTTGTTCACCCAGACTATCGTGTTGTTATTGCCCAAGACGACTTTGGTTGTCTGTGGTTGGAAGTTTAGCGATTCGTTGTTCCCGGCATCGAAAGGAATGACCACGGTGACGCTGCCGCCCCCAGTCGATTTCGATGTGGTGGTAGAAGTTGTGGTCGTGGAAGTGGTCGTCGTTGAGGTGGTCCTTGTGGAAGTGGTGGTGATTGAAGTCGCTGTCGTAGAGGTGCTCGTCGTGGAGGTCGTTGTTATGGTCGTCGTGGATGTCGTCTTTGTGGCGAATGTCGTCGTCAAAGAGCTCGTAGTTGTGGAAGGCGTGGTCGCGACGGGGGTGGTCGCCGCGGTCGAAGTGGTCACGGAGGTCGTGGATGTCGCTTCGGTTGTGCTTCCTGTGTCCCGGAGGTTGTCTGCGATGAGGGGCGAATAGGATAATGTCCCCACCAGGGCCGCTACCACGATCGCGCCTGCGATCAATATCACGGTGTGACTCCGGACGGCGTTGACGGCCCCCATGTTCAATCGGCTCCTTATGCGGGCCCGGGGGGCTCCGCTACACAACTCCGAGCTTGTTCCAGGAAGAACCGAGGATGGTTGTCGGGTCTATGCCAAGCCAGCCGTCGAGAACCGTCGCGTAGACCTGCCTGAAGTCGATGTTGAACTTCAGGTCGCCTTGGTTCAGGTCAGTCAGGCTCGGGTAGGTCCCGTAGAGCCCGGAGCTGATCTTCCCGCCGATGATGAACTGTGGCTCGGCAGTCCCGTGGTCCGTCCCCCTGCTCCCGTTCTCCTGCACCCGGCGCCCGAACTCCGTGAATGTCATCATCAGCGTGTCGTTGGCCCTGCCTTGGGCCGAGAGGTCGTTGTAGAACGCCGCCAGGCCGTCGGAGAGGATTTTGAGCAGTGCGTTCTGAGTCGCCTTCTGCGCGGCGTGGGTATCGAAGCCCCCGAGGGTGACGTAGACGATTCTCGGCTTCAGGCTCGAGGTGATAATGCCCGCCGCCAGCTTGAGCCTGTTTGCGAAGTCGTTGTTGGGATAGGTGACCTTGGCCTTGTAGTTGCTTGCCGCCGCCTGGATTATCTGCGAGGCGCTCAACGCGTCGAGCCCCTGCTGCATTAGCTGGCTGACCAAGGAGTTGTACTCCGAGCAGGCCGCGCATTGGACAGTGTCAAGCTCCTGGAAGGTCGTATCAGGGGCGGGACTCTTCGGGGCGAGCGGGTTCAGCTTGAACGCGCTCAGGTTTCCCACGGTCGTTGTCTGGGAAGAGACCCCTTGCAGCGTCAGCGGGAGCAGGCTGTTCAGATTCACCGCTGAGACAGAACTGTCGACCTTCTGGGCGACATCCAGGTACCTTCCGAGCCAGCCGTTGCTGAGAGGGGTGTCCGGGTAAGCGCTCTCCCAGATTGCGGTGGCCTCGAAGTGCGACCGGTTCGGGTTGGGGTAGCTCACCCCCTGGACGATCGCGACGTTGTTGTTCTTGTAGAGGCTCATGAGGCCGCTCATGTTGCCGTTCAGGGCTACATCCCCGTCGATTGGTAGGATCTCGTTCTGCTGCAGTCCCAAGGTTGGCCGCACCTGATAGTATGCCTGCTGCCCGTATGGGACGACGGTGTTGACCCCGTCGTTGCCGCCCATCAGTTGGATCACGACGAGCGTCTTGTTCGAGGCTGTCTGAAGTATGCCAGCGGGACCATCAGCGGCCTCCATCACTGTCGGTCCGAGGCTCAGGGGGAGAAGCGACGGCATCACACCGACTGAGGATGCGACCTGCTTCAGGAAGAGCCTTCTCTTTGTGTTTGTCTTTGTCAACTAGCTCACCATCAATTCAAGTTGAAGAACGGGCTCGCCATCGCCAGGCGGACCGCGTTCTTTGTCTTCTGCACCGGGTCGCTGAGTTTCGAGGTCGAAGAGTAAATCACCTGCATGAACTCGTCAGGGATGCCGTCTGGGAAGAGCGGAGCAACGAGCAGCTGTACGATCTCGGGGATGGACATGCTGCCAGCGAAGACGCCCTGGTTCAGCTGGCTCGCAGGATTCTCCTTTGTTGTTTGGAGCATCAAGGGAAAGTTGTACCGTTCGAGCACGGACGCCGTGTCGACCCAGCCAGTGCCCGACGGCCATCCGAAGACCGAGGGTGGGTTGAAGAGCATCTGGGCCATGTTGTTCATCCCGGCCACTGCTGCGTTCAGGTTCGCGGTGGCGCCCAGGGAGCGGAGGGCGGTGGCCGCATACTCCGCCGGGCTCTTGACCAGCGAGAGGTAGGCCTGCGAAGAGACGAACTCCGGCGAGGTCAGGATTGCCTGGACCAGCGCCTTGATGCTGTAGCCGCTGTCCAGGTAGACTCGGGACAGCCTCGTGATGGTATCTTGATTCGGGTTGGGATAGGCGAGGTAGGAGAAGAGCTCTGCAGCGAGGTTCGATGCGGTAGCCGGGTGAGGCACGAGGATGTCGATGATGTCCTTGGGGCCTAGGTTTCCGGTCACGCCCATGAACGTCTTGATGCCGTTGTCGTGCAGCCGCGGGTCGAAGACCCCTGTGCCAGTGGAGTCGATCCTGTACCCTGTGAACGCCCTGGCACTGTTCTTGATGTCGTCCTCGGTGTATGGGCCGCGGCCCGTGGAGAAGACCTCCATGATCTCCCTCGCGTAGTTCTCGTTTGGGTTCCCGTTCCTGTTCTGGTTGCCGTCCAGCCAGACCAGCATCGCGCCGTCGGCCGTGATTCCCGTCAGTATGTCCTTGAAGTTCCCCAGGGCGTTGGCGCGCAGGAACTGGTTCTGCTTGTACATGAGGTAGCCGTTCTCGACCTTGGAATACCCTGTCGCGAAGTGGTTGTGCCAGAAGAGTGTCATCTTCTCCTCGAGGGGATGGGCCGTCTGCACCATCCTGTTCAGAAACCAGGTGGCCAGGGACTGCAGCTCGTTGCCGCTCCGCGTCCCCGAGTACGAAAGCTGAATCTTGGGCTGTACCGAGTCGAGCTTGCTGTTGTCGATGCTCTGGTAATTGACCAGCGAGTCGACCGCGGCGTCGAAGCCCATGCTCTGGTATGTCTGAAGTTCCGAAGTTGAAGCACCGAAGCCCGCCCTCCGAAGGAGGTGCGGGACCGTCAGGTCAGGGGAAATCCTCCCAGACACCTGAGGGGAGGCGAGCTGGATCGTGGCAAGCTGAGGAATCCTCGCTACCTTCATGAGGTTGAAGGAGTACAGCGCAAAGGCAGCCGCGGCAGATCCCGCCACCGCGGTCTTCACGAATGTTCTTCGGTCCAACTCGTCACCGTTCACTGAGATATGTGAAAGCTGGCATTATTACCCTATCTCGAACAGGTTTGGAGATTCTAGAAGATGTGGTAGAACACCGTTAGAACAGTGCGAAATGAGCGGTTTCCGCATAGCAATCGTGGCAGAATTGCCGTGGCCTCGCGGGTCGCTGTCCAGTCGATCGAATAGGGTCACTGTAGTGGTCTGTCGTGGAGCGGGTCGTTGAGGCTGTCCCAAGCATCTCATCCAGCCCTGTACTGAATGAGATTGCCGTAGACCATCACCGCCTGCAACAGCTATGTTTGCGAGGGCGAGAGTCCTGATAAATGGTGACACTGTCAATGACACGACCTGAAAAAAGCTATCTCAAAGTAAACCCTCGTCTGTCCTGAATGGACGGACATCAGCCTTCCAAGCACAAAGTTGAGCAGGCTGCCTGTATTTCCGCATAACATGCTCGGCCGCGGTGTGTTCGAGTGGTCAGGAAGCTTTGCGAATGTTATCCAAGGCCTCATCCACGTCGTTCAGAGCGACTATCTCCTCACTGAACGTTTCAGGGCTCCTACGCCATGCCATCAGAGCCCGATGCACAATCAGACTCCTTAAGCCTTGAAGAATGCCCTGCAGCTCTCTTATTTCGTCTTCCGGCCCCGCCAATGCTTCAACGCCTTCTCTGCCTGAGATGCCATGAATTCCTCCCACCTCTTCGGATCTTTCTTCAACTCGTCCAATTCCTTCACCACATCTTCGGAGGTTTCCTTCCTAGCCTTCATCTTGGCTGTCTAAGACCAACCAGTTCCTTAAAGGCTTGGTACCAGCCCGGCCGAATTCGACCCAGAGGGGGCAATGAAAGTCGGTTCGACCTTCGGAGTCTTTCTGCCCAGCATGCTGGGCTGTAGTCTCAGCGACCGCACAAACTGTTGGGTCCGAAGTGCCGGTAGCTGTCCCCTTCTCATCGCGCTCCGGGGGTGTTTCAAGCCGTGAAATATCGAAGCTGAGGTAACTAAGATCCCGTCATTGGCCAGGTGCTAGCTCCACGATGAGACCCCTGCTCCACTTGTATTTCTCATCCATGAGTGCCGATACGGCCCCGGCCAGCTCAAGCTCTTTCCTCCTGTCGACGATGCGCCCGTTGCCCTTGGAGGTGCGGGCGCCTACCCTGAAGGAGATTGACGGCTGACTCCTGATGTTCTGGACCCAATGAGAGCGCTTTCCGCGTTCGGAAACGACGTAGTACTTTCCGTCGTGACCTACGAACCATATCTCTATTTCATGCGGCCTGTTCGTCTTCCATCCCCTCGTGGTCAGGTACAGAAACTGCTGGCCTTCAGTGGTCAATAGATCTCCTCGACTCTGTTAGATCTGTCCACACGCCTTCTACCAATCATACTTCGATCATGGTTCTCTCGACCTCTTAAATAGCCAGAGATGCTTGGTGAAAGCGGTTCCCGGTTGGCGAAACTTTCGTCCAAGGCCAAGACCCTCGCAGGCTCACTCGGAGTCTACATCATATTCGACGTACTGTTGACTCCTGTCGGCGGCCTTGAGACCCGCCCTCCCTCCGATGTGACCACAGCGGGCTTCGCGAGCGTGGGATTGCTCTTCGCAGGGCTAATCCTTGCGGCAGTCTCCATATGGCAGTTGTTCAGCAGCCCTCGCCGCGCATCTGGGTTCGCGATCGTGGGGGCGATCTTCTACTTCCCTGCCTTTTTCGCGGATGAGACGGGCCTGTTCTCGATGCTGCGGCCGCCGGACGCGATAGCGGGGCTCGAGGCGGTCCAGGCGGTGGTTGCAATTATCGTGATAGTCCTTGCCGTGAGGGCGCGCTCGGAAAGTCCGGTCAAAGCTCCGCCGGGCTGAACGCTGGAGTACTACTGGCAGGCTCGCCTCGGGAGTCCGAGACAAGGAACGATTATTTCCGCAGATTGAAAAGCTGAGGGCCACTCCGGAAAGCTCTGTGTTTTGATAGATGGGGGCGGGCTCAGCTCTTTTCGCTTTCGTAGAGCGACCTTGACCTGTTGAGGAACCTGACGGGGTTGTACCAGTTCCATTTTTTCATGGAAGACATGACGGCGGGGACAAGGTATGTCCGCACGAAGAGAGCATCTATCAGGATAGAGAACGAGAACGCGAAGCCCAGCTGTTTCAGAAGGAGGTCGTTGGAGAGCATCAGGGCGCCAAGCGAACCGGCAAGTATGATGGCCGCCGCCGTTATGATTCCCCCGGTCTGCTCTATCGCGCGTATTATCGCGTCGTTCAGGCCTCTCCCCTTGGTCGCCTCCTCCCTGATGCGCGTCAGGATGAAGATGTTGTAGTCCATCCCCAGTCCGAGAAGGGTGACGAAGAGGAAGAGGGGCGTTATGAACAGGATCTGGTAGTTGTAGAAGGTCTGGAAGACTAGCTTCGTTACGGCAAGTGTCCAGATTATGCTCGCCAGGACCGAGACGACGGCGAAGAGAGGCAGGAAGAGGGACCCGAGGACAACGAGGAGGACGAGCGCGACTCCTATGGCCACAATCGGGAGGACCGAAGCGAACTGGGAGTCGAAGACGTTCTTCGTGTCAAGAATCGAGCCAGAGGCGCCACCTACGAGGACCCGAGAGACGCCAGGCGAGTTACCGAAGTTCTGATGAAGGTACGACCGAATCGCGGAGGCGTCGCTGATGGCGGCGGTGGAGTAGGGGTTCACCCTGAAGTTGGCCGTGATGAGGGCAGTCTCGTTGTCCTTCCCTATCGCCTGCAGTACGCCGTCGAGCGTGGCGCTGCGGGGGCTGCTGGTGAGGTTCAGCGCAGAATATGAGACTGGGCGCCCGAATGGGTTTGTCGGCCCAGTCGCATTCTGGATATCGGGGTTCCCCGACAGGTAGGCGGATATTGCGCTCAGCACGCCCATCTCTGAAGAATTGAACGAGTTCGACTTCACGAGAGGCTGGCTGAAAGTGACCACGACGTAGGTCGGGAGGAGCTTCCCGCCTCCGAAGGAAGACGTCAGGTGGTTCGAGGCGCTGATGGATTCGAGGTTGGGCGGCGCTCCCGACAGGAAGTCATAGGTGGGGGTCGTGGTGGCGTAGATGTAGACGGTGGGGATCGAGACCACCAGGGCCAACAATATGAGCGCCCTCGCGTTCCTCACGGCAAAGGCGCCGCTCCGAGAGAAGTAGCCGCTCTTAGCCTCTAGCCTTGACTTCACTGAGGAAGCGTACCTCGCGAACCTGCCGCCGGAGATCGGCCAGAAGGTCCGGCCGCCGGTGAATGTGACGACGGCGGGGACGAGAGTCAGGGCGACGGAGAGCGCGACGAGGACGCCGAGGCCCACGACGAAGCCCATCGTCCTCAGGTAGACTATGGACGTGAGCGTCAGGGAGAGGAACGAGATGATCACGGTGGCTCCGCTGGTGGCGATGCTCTCACCCGCCCAGGTCACAGATGTCTGGACCGCCTCTTGGACCGAGGACCCCTTGACGCGTTCCTCTCTGTACCTTGCGATGACGAAGACGCTGTAGTCTGTCCCGACCCCGATGAGTATCGTGAGCAGGATCGTCGGAATCGTGAAGTCGACCTTGGCCACGTAGGTTCCCACTATGAGGATGAAGACCTGCGAGATGCCGAGCGCGACGCCTATGGTGCCGAGGGTGATGAACGGAGTGAGAGCTGAGCGGAAGAAGAGGCCAGTGGCCACTATGAGCAGGCCTATCGTCACCGGCAGGATCAGACCGAGGTCCCCCTGGGTGGAGTTCCCGAAGTCGTAGGTAATGGCGTCACCACCGGTGACCTGGGCCTGCTCTATGCCGGAGTTTGCGGCCTGATTCGCGAGCGCGGACCGCACGATCGAACGTACGGCCAGGAGGTTGGCGTTCGAGGACCGGTCGAATCCGAGTGAAACGAGGGTCGTGTCCCGCGACGGAGAGACCAAGGAAGCGACCAGTGAAGCGAGTTGCCCGCTCAGCCCGTAGGAGCGCGGGCTCCAGATGACGTTGCCCGTGAGCGACTGGAGGGTCGAATTGGCGTAGGTCTTCCCCATCGCGTAGGTGGCTTTCACGAGGGCAGGAGAGAGAGCGCTCGAGTTGGAGACAAAGCGGACCGCGAACTCGGAGAGCCTTGCTGATGATTGCGCCGGAGAGTCAGACAGGAACTCCTGCAGCGTTATGCTCTTCACAAGCGCTTCGCCGAACGCCCTGGAGCTCGGCATGTGGGCTTCGACGTAGGCCAGGTTCGAAACCGACGCGGCGGCTGATGCCCTCGTGATTAGGGGGACGTCGCTACCGGAGCCCACCCAGCTCTTCGCCCAGCTACTGTTGAAGAGGCTCAAGACGTGGGAACCGTACAGGCGGTAGGCCGTCGCGTTGTCGGTCGAGAGTCTTGCCGCCGCCTGCTGGTAGGCGATGTTGTCGGCGCTCGCGACGCTCTGGGTCGAAACGAAAGCCTGTTGCCAGATTCCCAAGTAAAGGGCCGGGACCCCGAGCAGGAGCTTGTCGGTCGAGTTCGCGGAGGCCAAGGTCGTGTATGTGGCCTCGTTGAGGCCTGTGAGAATCGGGTAGAGGGTCGAGTACACGTCTACGCTCTTCATCAGTCCTTTGATCGCTGGGTCGGATTTCACCGCCGAGACGATTTGCATGACGGACCGTTGCGTCGGAAGGGAGGAGGCGTTCCTCGTGGTTATGACGATTAGCAGGGTGCTGTTGGGGACCGTCTTCTGGAACTGAGCCGAGATCGTGTTCCCTGCGACCACGGACTCGAGCTGATTCCCAGCCGCCGAACCTCGCTGGAGCGAGGTGACGTTGCCCACCGCGCCCAAGAAGGGGACGACTGCGACGAGAGCGAGTATCCACGCCACGATTATCAACCCGCGTCGCCGCACGACGAACCTGGCCAGCCTCCGGAAAGGGGCGGAACCCGGACTGGAACTCAAGGGACCAACCCTAACTAATCACCCCTTAAATGCCGAACCCCTCCAAAGAAGGACGCAGGCTGGTCGAGTTGACGAGATGAGAGTGAAGCCCGGGACGATAATTCTCCTCATCGACCTCATCCTAGCGGGGGTGATATTGTACGTGCAGGTCGTGGACCACGGGCGAATCACTTTGGATCTCGGAAGAACGACCGTCGTTGAAACGACCACGTTGGTCCTGGCCCAGGCGCCCTCTGCACGGGTCAATGTTACTTCGATAAGTTGCAGTGTCGCGAGCCGGAGCTGCACCATCTCCCTTTCGAACTACGGCGATGCGGACGCGCGGCTGTCATCGTGCTTCTTCCAGCAGAACGATGGCGGGATAGGAACCCTCAACTTAACTGCCGAATTGCCCGCTCACGGGCAGGCGAACGTGAGCTGCACTGCGCCGGCTGGGATGAAGATTGTCGCGGCCGGAGCCAGGGTCCTCGGGGCATTGTTCTTCGTGCAAGCACCGCCTGTGTCCTGGACCGCGATGTGGCAGTAGGCTCAGCATGACTGTAGTCACCTCTGAGGGCACGGCTTAAATATGTAGACACCTATCGTGTTTCGTGCACATAGAAACGCGTGAAGTAAATGGCAAGAAGAAGTACTACCTAGCGGCGTCCTACCGATCGGGCGGCAAGGTAGCGAAGGTCAGGGTCTTCTTGGGGACGGACCTCGGCAGGGACGAGGTCGAAAGCCTCGCTGAAAGAGCGAAGCCCGAGCTGGAACGGAAGGTCCGGTCGGCCAAGAGCATAGGCGATCCATACAGGACGGTTTTGTCGTCGAAGGAGTTGAGAGAGATCACCATTCTGACCACCAAGGTCAAGGCGAAGCTGGCCCATCTCAGCGAGGAGGATTGGAAGGCATTCACCGAGGAATTCACCTACCATACGAACGCAATCGAAGGCTCTACAGTCTCGAGAAAGGAAGTGAGGCAGGTGCTTGCCGAACAGCAATGGCCTGAAAAGAGCAAAGAAGAGATTGCTGAGACTCTTGGCGTCGCGGAGGCTGTCAATTACCTCAGACATGGCAAGGACCCGATTTCGCTAGACCTGATCAAAGACCTCCACAGGCTCGTCTTCAAGAATTCCAAGCCTTTCGCCGGAGAGATGAGACAAAAGAGGGGAGCTGAAGTGTCTATAGTCGACAGTCTTGGCCGAGTGGTGCACAGGGGAGCCCCGCCGAGTCAAGTCGACTCGATGTTGAGAAGTCTGGTGCGGTGGTATCAGGACAACGGCGACAAGTATCCTCCTTTTGTTCTGGCGGCTGTCGTGCACAACCAATTCGAAACCATCCACCCCTTCCAGGACGGGAACGGGAGAGTCGGGAGGCTCCTGCTGATCAACATCCTGCTCAAACACAAGCTACCGCCATTGAACATAGAGCTGGAAAACAGAAAGGAGTACTACGAGGCCCTGAGAGCGTATCAGACTACCGGGAACCTACGCCCCACCCTCGAGTTGATGTTGAAAGAGTACAGGCGGCTCAAGGCTACGCTCAGGAGGTGACTACATTTTCCGCTAATGTAGGCACCCACGGGCAAGCAGGGGGCCTCTGCTCCCAGCTCTCCGCCGGTTCTTGCATGCAGTCGCTAAAGATTGTGCGGCAATCTTGGAATCATCTTGGAAATCCAGTATATAGGGCGGGGGCGCCGGAAATCCCGAAGAAGAATGCAGACGAAAAATATCGAAAGAGCGACATTAGTCACAGCCGCAGTGGCACTGGTGGTTGTGGTCCTGGCATACGCAGCCATGACGACCCCGGTCTCCGCGCAGGCGGCAACGCCAACTACGTCCACAAGGCAAGCAGCCGCGTCAAACCTACAGGGAATGATGGCAGGGCATCAGGGAGGCTTCGGCTTCCAGGGTGCCGGGTCAGGGATGCGCGGGGGCTTCCGCTCCGCGATCGCTAACCAGGCGAACCTGTCAGTCGGACAGACAATCACGGTGACCAGCACACAAGGAAGGTACGTGGTTCCGGGAACCCCGAGCCAGAACGGCACGGCCTCAGGGACGTTCACCTTCACAGTGACAGGCAAGCTGGCGGCAGGATACACCCTATCTCTAACATCGGGAAGCATGACCGTCAACGGAGTGACCTACAACCTCTCGTCAGGTTCGGCTCAGATGGACCGGGCGGCAAACGGCATCGTCGGGTCTGGGACGACAAGCCCCACGGGGCAGGTCATCTACAGGTTGATGGCGCACGGGAGCTTCGCGGGATCGAGTGCAACAGCGTCGCTTGACATACAGGCAGGAACGTCCGAGTACCTCGTCGGTCTGATCGGGACGATACAGGGTTAGACGGCGGATACTCGGTCCCCTCTTTTTCTTGGCGACCGATTGCGAAAGTTTGTTCTAACGTCCTTAGCGTAGCGACCTTTGGTAATCGCGTTCAAGGAACTTTCCGTAGGAATCCCAGTGGGCTTGGCCGTCGGCCTCCCACTCCTTCCTGCTCTCGACGTCCCTAGGGTTCTCATAGGTGACCTTGAAAGTCATGTCGAGCTTGGTCCTTCCGCCGGGCAGAGCCTTCAGCTTGTAGTCTCCTATCTCGCTCCCGTCTCCGCAGGTATCAAGATGCCATGAGTTCGGAGGCCGGAGCCACACCACGCGGATCGGGTCGAACTTGGAGCCCGGGTTCTTGGTCTTGACCCACCAAGCAATTATCTTGCGGTTGCGGACCAAAATCATGCGCCTGTTCTTGGAGCCGAGCATCTTTGGGTCGTCCTCGCGGTAGTCGGTGCACCAGGCGAAGACGAATCTGAGCGGCGCCTTGAAGGTCTTTGAGAGGTGATACGTCTCCACCGCGGCTTGCTTCAACGGGGGCGTTTCGCCCCTCGAACTCCTTTAAGTGTTTCACTGGAAGAAATTCTTAATTCGGTGCCAGCGCCGCGCGGTGTTGGTGCCGCGGTAGCTCAGCCTGACCAATGGGGCTAGGGAGAGCACCCGGCTGAAGACCGGGTTGTCGTCGGCTCAAATCCGACCCGCGGCATCTCACACTACCTCAGACGTCGGTATGTACCCGGCGTCACGAATTCGACGAAGCCGAGGTCTCGCAACAACTGTAACTGCTGACGTATCTTGGCCCGGACATTCCGATTGTTCGGGTGATTCGCGGCAAGTTTGGCTTCGAAGGAATATACGTTCTCCAACGTGAATGTCGAATGGAGCTGCTCGACGCACCTCAAGACATCGGCAAGCCATCCGCGGGCTTGAGGTTCTGTTTCCAACAATCGTTCGCTCTGTTTCCATTGCGAGAGAACTTCTGATTGAGGGCGAACGACTCCGTTTCTTACGACGTTGATCCGCCCAAGGGTCGGTACTTCAGCCAACGAGATGAGACATCCTCGCCATCCTGCACGCCTGGCGTTATGACCGAGCGCCTTTCGTGGAATGAGACAACTTGATGTGATACAGGCTCTGTGGATGAGATCGAGGTCTGTGACGATCCATTTCATGGGCTCGTAATGCAGGAGGATTAGCGACGGATACGCGTCTTGCATGACGCTCCTAAAGGCCGTGTTGTATTCGGAATCCAGTACCGACTTCCCGAACGGCCTTCTGGAGGCTTTCAGCTGGAATCTCTCACGACACTCGGGCGAGTGAAAGTCGTAGACTGGTGTGTTGGCTGGGTAAGGAGACAAATCGGCTCCGCAGGAGGCGCAGTAGAAGTTGTCGAGAGTCCACTTTTCTGTTGATTGTCTGGCAAGTTGCGAAGCACTCTTGTATGTCGATTCCTGCACAAACAGGTTCAGTTCCAAGCCTAGGAATGGTGGGTATGACGCGATCCTAGATCAAGCTTAGCTCTCGGATTGACCGTGGCCTGACTTACGTTCGCTACTAATTTTGTGGTTATTGACCGACTCGATATGATTTACTGAATGCTTCGCCAAAGTTCCAGCCGTGGGAAATTAGGTTCGTCACGAGGCTCGGAGAGGGGCTTGCCCAGCGGCTGTGCAAACCCCGACCCAGACAAAGATGACTTCTCGTAATAAGAAAAACGGCGCCTACGCCCAGGTGGGGTGGTAGGCTAACAGCGTCTCGGTTGACTTCACGCCTTGCACTTCGGAGATCTTCGCAACCTGGGAGAGAAGCTCGTCTTGGTTCTTTCCGTACACGGTAGCTAGGATGTCGAATTCGCCCGGTACGACGAATGCATTGCGGATGTGTGATTGCTGTTCTAGGGATTGGAGGACCTTCTGCGCGTTCTCGTTGACTCTGCACAGAACTAGGGCGAGCGCGTCAGTTGCCTGAACGTTCTTGCCGTTTGCAAAGCCTTCGAAAGGCGTGTAGGTTCTTGTCGAGGTGACCCCGGTGATGGCCCGGATCTTGTTGACCCACTCGTAGACCTGTCTTTGGTCGGCGGCCTTCAGCTCGATGGCTAGATCGAACCTGCCGGTTGTGGGTGAGAAGTAGGTGATTCCTGTGAAGCGCCTTAGTTGCTCGGTTACTTGGCTGAGCATCCTCGGCTGAACAGATGCGATGATGGTTGTTGGATTCATGTTTGCGGATATCATTTTATTTCAAACTGTCATACCTATGACACTATATAAGGATAGCTATCCTTGATGTTACATTTATTACACATTCTGACGGAGGTGGTGGGTCGGCGGAATGGCGACCTTACTCTCACACAGGAACGGAGTTCCGGTGAGCGAAGCCGTGTCGACGGTCATCTCACGGAACTACGTGGTGCTCGAGTCGCTGAAGCTGAGGATAGTCAATTACCATGCGCTCGCTTCCAAAATCTCATCCGATGTGGAGGAGCTGACTGGGAAGAAGGCCAAGATGGCGACAATCGTGGTGGCGATCAAGAGGTTCTCGGATAGCCTGGCCGAGGGAAGCATCGAAGAGATGTCGGCCAGCCTGAAGGGCTCGAAACTCGAGCTCGCGGGAGGGATGGTCGACGTGACGGTCGGGGCGAAGGCTGCCCAGCAACACCAGATTCTGCAAGATTTCCTGAAATTGAAAGACAAGTTCAGCGGCTTACCTAACGTCTTCCAGCTACCCAACTCGGTCAAGATAATCGCCGAGGAGGCAGACGCGAAACTCCTCGAGAAGGCGCTGTGGGGGAACTACGAGGCGTCGTTCAAGAGGGACGTAGCCAAGGTCACGATTCGGTTGTCCCCGTCCGCGGAGAAAGTCCCTGGAATCGCGTCGTTCATCACGGAGCTGCTTTACCGGAACGGGGTGAGCATTCTCGACGCGTTCTTGAGCTACGAAGACGTCGTATTAGTCATGCAGGAGAGGCTGGGGCCCAAAGCCTACCAGGTCCTAAGCGAAGAGACTTCGAAATAACAGCCCTTAATGAAGCGGACGCCGGATCAGACCTCGTCGCCTGCTCGAGAGAACCCATCTAATGCCTGTGAGGGTGGAGGATGGGCGCCTGATTTGCGCGGCATTGCTGGGCGCAGGGGTTCTTTTTCTGAATGTCTTGAAACCAGGCCTCAGATTCCGAGGGCCTCTCTGAGACCCTTGTACCTGTTCCTGATCGTGACCTCGGTCACACCCGCTGCTTCAGCGACGTCCTTCTGCGTCTTTTCTTCGCCTTCAAGCGTGCAGGCGACGTATAGTGCCGAAGCCGCCAGCCCCATTGGGTCCTTGCCGGCTGAAATTCCCATTTGCTTGGCCCTGAGCAGAATCTCGCGCGCCCTTCTTTGTGTCTTCTCAGACATCTGTGCCCTGGACGCGATCCCAGATACGCACCTCGACGCCTCGGCCACCGGCATTTTGAAATCCATCTCCCTGTGCAGGAGCCTGTACGACCTTGCGAGGTCCTTCTTCTTGACGTTGCTCACCGCGGCTATGTCCTTCAGGGTTCTTGGAATCTGGCCGTCCCTGCAGGCTGCGTAGAGCGACGCCGCTATGATGGCCGTGATGGACCTTCCCCTGACCAGTTTCCTCTCGAGCGCCTTCCTGTAGAAATATGCGGCCTTCTCCGTGACGGACTCTGATATCGCAAGTTTGTCTCCGAACCTTCGCAGCTCGTTGAACGCCTGACGGAGGTTCCTGTCCGTGGACTCGTGGGCTTGGCTCCTTCTGTCCCATGTCCTCAGCCTCTCGACCGTGGACTTCATCGACCCTGACAATGCCCTGCCTGATGCGTCTTTGTTGACGCCTCCTATTACCGTGGCCAGCCCCATGTCGTGGATGGCTATCGATGTGGGAATCCCAGTCCTGCTGCGGTCGCCCTTTTCGTCGCTCGAGAAGGTCCTCCATTCCGGACCCATGTCAATCATCTTCTCCTTGATGACCAGGCCACAGTCGCTGCAATAGAACTCCGACCCCGTGCCGTCAACCACCATCTTGCTCTTGCCGCATCTGGGGCATCTGTCCGTACTCCTCTCTTGCTTCAGGAGCCGCGAAAAGTTGGTGCTGGTTGTTATTTTGAATCACGTAGAGGAAATAACCGCGTTTTCCAAGTAGTAGCTTACCGTCCTAGTATATAAGGGACGGGTCGCCCGAGCCAGATTCAGCCAGTTCTAGGTGCTGGCTATCATCGCCGAATCCTTGTCGCACGTCTAGAATCCTGCCGAAGGTAAGGCAGAAGCTGCCACGATTCCGGTCATTCAGAACGGCCAATGCCAGCTCGGAGAGCAACCTGGGCTGGATGTTTGGGTCTGCTCATTCTGACTTTTGGACGGCCTTTGGCCATTCTCCCTTAATCAGGAGAGCCGCCAAGAGGACTGCGATGCTGGCCCCGAGCAAGACTAGAAGCAAGCCCAGGATGGATTGTGAGAATGCTTCCCTCAGCTTGGGGATGATTGCCGCAAGGGTCGGATATCCCGCCAGGAGTTTGGCGAGCGCCGCAGGCGACGCGAGGACCGTCCCGACGACGTTGGGGTCGCCGAGCACCGCTCTGCCTGCGGGCGGGATGCCTGCAAGCAGGCTTGTCAGTTGGGTCCTGAAACCGTTGGTTTGAATCGCCCCGAGAATCGAGACTCCCAAGGCCGCGCCCAGGTTCAAAGTGAAGGCCGCGAGAGCTGAGCCGACGCCGATCTCCGTCTTGCGGACCGAGTTCTGGAATGCGACTATGGTCGGCGGAATCATCAGGCCGCTTGCCAGCCCTATCGGGACTTCCAGCTCCATCAGCTGGATCAAGGACGACGAGGAACTGAGAGATTGCAAGGCCACCAGCCCGGCCACTAGGCTCCCGGCCCCGATGAGTATGATGTTCCTGTAGCCCAGCCTCGAAAGAGCCGCCCCGCTCAGGAGAATGCCCAGGGTCAGCGGGAGCGCCAACGCGTAGACGGCGTTCCTCACCTCAGAGACGCTCGCACCCAGCACGGCCTGCGCGTAGAGCGGAAGGTAGGCAATCAGCCCGAAGAGGACCATGGCGCGTAGTATGTTGACTCCGGTAGCTGCCGAGATCGTCCTTATCCTGAAGAGACGGGGCGGGAGCACAGGGTCTTTCGCACGTCTCTCTACCATGGCGAAGGCCAAAAGAACGAGCGCGCTTCCGGCGAACAGAGAGAACTCGGGAACGGAAAGCCAGTCGAACGTGGACCCTCCGAGGAACAGGCCCAGCATGAGCAGCGCGATGAAGCCGGTAAGAGCCGAAGCCCCGGCCCAGTCGCTGAAAGCGCTCGCCCCCGGGTTCCTTGATTCGCGCAAGGCCAGGTAGATGATGATGAAGGATGCGATTCCGATCGGGAGATTGATGTAGAATATCCACCTCCAATTGATCGTCTCGGTCAGGTATGAGCCCGCGGCCGGGGCCACCGCGAACGCTATTCCGTTCACAGAGAAGAGCAACCCTTGAACCCGCCCCCTTTTCTCCGGAGGAAACAGGTCGCCGGCTATGGCAATCGTGGCAGGGACGAAGGCGCCGAAGCCGATGCCCTGCAAGGCCCTGAAGGCGATGAGCTGATAGATGTCCTGCGAGGCGCCGGAGAGCGCCGAGCCGACCATGAACAAGATGAGGCCCAGCAGGAAGAACCTCTTCCGCCCGTAGAGGTCGGAGAGCTTCCCAAAGATCGGAATGACGATTGTCTGCACGATTATGAAAGAGCTGAACACCCATGCGTAGAGGCTCAGGCCGCCGAGGTCGGAGATGATGGTCGGACCGGC